>JBMFUH010000090.1:0-12851 GCA_049966735.1 Isosphaeraceae bacterium | reverse complement strand
CAGGCTGCCGTTATTCGCGCGTCTCGCTTCCTGGGGGGAAAGATCGGGTCTCACGCACCAGTGCCCGGAGGTAACGACCGTAATCATTGGGCAGCTTGCCGGCGAGATCCTCAACCTGGCTCGCCGAGATGAACCCCATCCGCAACGCGACTTCCTCGATACAGGCGATCTTCAAGCCTTGCCGTGCTTCGATGGTTTCAACATAGTTTCCGGCCTGGATCAGCGACGCGACGGTTCCCGTGTCCAGCCAGGCGAAGCCCCGGCTGAAGACCTCGACGCGGAGTTCTCCGCGCTCCAGATAGACCCGGTTGACGTCCGTGATCTCGAGTTCACCGCGAGCAGAGGGTCGAAGTGAGGCGGCGATGTCCAGAACCTGGTTGTCGTAAAAATAAAGCCCCGTCACTGCAAAATGAGACCTGGGCACTTTGGGCTTCTCCTCGATCGACAGGACCTTTCCGGCGCTGTCGAAGTAGACCACTCCGTAGCGCTGCGGATCCTTGACCGGATAGGCGAACACGGTCGCGCCGCTTGAGTGGCTGCTGGCCCGCTTGAGCATCGAGTAGAACCCCTGACCATAGAAGATATTGTCCCCGAGAATCAGTGCGACATTGTCCCCCGCCACGAATTGACGGCCGATGAGGAATGCCTGCGCCAGACCTCCGGGAGTGGGCTGAACGGCGTAGCCGATGGAGAGACCAACCTGGGAACCATCCCCCAGAACCCGTTCGAAGTTCTTGATGTCCTCCGGAGTCGAGATGAGCAGAATGTCTCGGATGCCCGCCAGCATCAGAGTCGACAGCGGATAGTAAATCATCGGCTTGTCGTAAATCGGCAGGAGCTGCTTGCTTACCGCCCGCGTGATCGGATAGAGCCTGGAGCCGGACCCGCCAGCGAGAATGATGCCTTTGCGAAACATGCTTGGGTGATTCCTTGATGGCCTTGATGGAACGTCAAACCTGCTTGAGCCTGGGAGTCCCGGAGTCGGGTTCTTGACACCCGGTTATATCAGAAGATCGACCTTTTCGGGACGTCTGCCATGGCGGATCGTGTTGACTCAAGGCGACATCCAAGGTGCCTTGCCGGTTTGATTCATCATTCTCGTGGACAGTGTGCAGGGTGTCTCGGATAATAAAGCGGTTCGATCATCCTCGCGTGATCCGAGGTCCTTTGCGCGATGGCCACCACGCACACGGGGCAAGCCCGGATCACCCGACGATCATCGCCAAGCATCCGTAGACCGAAAAAGCCGCCGGCAAGCGCTGGGATTTCCCGGAATCTTGTATCGGGGTCTCGATTCATTATGAATGCATTTTTGCGTGCGTGCGGGGCTGACGAGCCGCTTCAGGTGGCGATTCGCGGGCCAGTCTCCAACGACAAGGAAGTACGGTCGCTGCACCAGCCCTTTGCGCTTGTAGGGCGCGACGCCCGAGCGGATATCACGCTCGACCACTGTCTTGTGAGCCGGTGCCACGCTTATCTCCAGATCATCAACGGAGAGACGTTCTGGATCGATCTGAACAGTCGTTTGGGGACATTCAGCGAAGGGAAACTCCGAGATGCCGGCTGGCTTGACCAGGGCAAACTCCTCCGTGTCGGCCCGTTCGGGCTGGAACGGCTGCAAAGAAACTGGGCCAACCGGACGATCGGGGCGGAGACGAGGGTCTCTCCCTTGATGGCACGATCCCTCGGCGACGGCCCTTTACCGCGGGTTTCGCTCGAATTCCAGAACGGTCCCTTGCGCTCGGCGAGTTGGCCGATGAATCGCGTCATGTCCCTGGTTGGCTCGGCAAGCGGCTGCAAGTTCCGCCTGGACGACCCCAGCGTTGCTCCCTTCCACTGCTGTCTGATTCGAACGTCGCTGGGCGTGTGGGTTGTTGATCTCCTGGGTCACGGCGGGATCGACGTGAACGATACCGTGGAGCGTTATGCACTTCTGGCCGACTCCGACGTCCTGCGAGTTGGTCGTTATCGGATCAGGATCCACAGTCGTCTCGTCACTGCCGAGCCAGCAAAAACAGCGACCTCCGGCAAGGATGGCTCGATCAGGGAACTCACCCAGGAGCGCCGGAGCGGGGTTCCCCCGGCATTGGCGTTTCCCTCCGACGGCTCCAGAGTCGTGAAAGACTCGACCATCGTTTCTCTCTCGGGGCTTTTCCCGGCGCTGCTCCCCTCAGGCCAGGTTGCCAACCCGGAATGGCTGTCCTCCGGCAACGAATCGGTCGTGCTCGAGAAAGGGAACATCAGTGAATCACTGCTGGTCTCCGTCGTGAACCAGTTTGGCATGATGCAGCAGCAGATGCTGGATCAATTTCAACAGACAATTTCCATGCTGGTTCAGACATTTGGCAACCTGCACCGCGAGCAAATGGAGACCATCCGGCGGGAACTCGACGAGATCCGCGATCTGAGCAGGGAGTTTCAGGCTCTGAAGGTTGAACTTGATGCTCGTGCCCAAACGCAACCTACCCCCGCCCCCGCCCCCACCCTGGCCACGGCGGTAGGGAGAGAGCTGTTCTCGGCAGCCGACCCGCCGCGAGCGACTGTCTCAGGCGAATCCAGCAGACGAATGCCCAAGAGTGGTGTGCAGAAGAGCGTGCCGCCGGTTCTGGAACGGCATGAGGACTTGCTGGGGCGGGCAGGTTCTGCTGCTCCCCAGGGCTCGACGTCCGGCGAAACGTCAGCAGTTGTCCCGCCACTCAAGCGCACGGGTAACCAGGCCGCGAGTGGGCAGCAAGGCATGAGCGATCAGAAGCCCGAATCCGAACGAGACATGGTCGTTTGGCTGCACCAGCGGATGGTTCATCTTCAGCGAGAGCGTGAGAGCCGGTGGCAGAAGATCCTCAAGCTACTGCCTGGTCTTTCCTGAACCAGACGCCATCTATGTGGTTCTACCATGCAGTCGGTTCTGCCGTAGGATGGACATTCTTGTCCCTCGCGGTCGGACCAGGAATGTCCGACCTACAGTCAAACCTTCCGTGCTGGTCCACTTCGGTCTCAGGGCTAGCGCCGGCCCTGCCGGCGGGCGGGATGAACTGCGGCTCCTGCGGGGCGAGGAAGATTCCCCGTGTCTTCCTCGTTCACGATCAGGAGTTATCTTTCCCTTGTTCCTCAGTAGGCTCCGCGGCCGAATAAGACGACCACGAACGTCTGAAGGATGATCCAGATGTCGCGCGCAAGTGACCAGTTCTTCACATAGTCGAGGTCGAGATCCACCATTTTCGAGTAGTCGACCTCGCTGCGGCCCCCAATCTGCCACGGACCTGTGAGCCCCGGCATGACTTGAAGGCGCCGGAAGTAGGCATCGGGATCGAGTTGCTGGAGTTTCTCACTGTCGCGTTGCTGCAAGGGGCGCGGGCCGACCAGGCTCATCTCTCCACGAAGAATATTGATGAGCTGAGGAAGTTCATCCAGACTGGATCGCCGGAGGAATCGGCCGAGAGGAGTGACACGGGGATCGTCGCGAAGTTTGAAGAGGACGCCCCCCGCCGACTCGTTCTTCCTTTCCAGTTCCACGAGACGCTCTTCGGCGTCAACAACCATGGTACGGAACTTGAGCACCCAGAACCGCTTTCCACGATATCCGTGCCTCCACTGGCGAAACAGAACGGGGCCGGGCGACTCCAGACGGATGAGCAGGGCGATCGCCAGCATCACGGGGGAAAGGAGCAAGAGCCCCACGAGCGCCCCGGCGAGATCAACTGCCCGCTTGATCCATAATGGAAGGACGCTGGAAAGAAAGAGAGATACCCGCCAACGATATGCTGGCTGAAACTCCAGTTCTTCACGTTCCATCGGCCTTGAATCGAAGGACTCCGTTGCCAACGATCTCACTGGCGAAGTAGAAAGCGAGCCCATCTATAGCGATTCTCCTAGAACCAGACCTTCTGAGATTGTGGGAATCAAGGGAGCAAATTCGCCTGTCTCAGGGCGAGGTTCACGGCAAGGTCCAACTCCTGATCAACTCGTGGACCGTTCAGTGGGTTGTTAGCCTAGCACGCTTTATTCAAAGCGTCAACCATTGTGCTGCACCATGTCGCTTTTGGGAATCAACGTACCTTTGAGAGAACGGTCGAATCAGCGGCCGCCTGGGAGAAAGAGGTGGACCCCGGAGGAAAATCGCGGAGGGCGCAAGGAAAATCGCGGAGGGCGCAATCAAATGTGGCGAACTCGTTCAAATGGACGTGCAGAGTCTGTTGCTGATTCTCACCGATTTGAAGATCGGTTCCTTGTGAACTGGCGATTAGAACAAGTGCATGGATGACAGCCGGTCACGAGAGGAGAGGTCGGCGATCGGGTTGCATCTGATCGCGAGTCAGATTGAGAAAATACTGAAGCTCCGCGGGGCAGGTGCCACGACTGTTGATCCAGCATTCCGTGCGGTCGAGCCAGTGCCGAGCCTGATCGGCTTGCCCGAGGTGAAGGTGGGCCAAAGCCAGAAAGACGTAGTCGTGTCCTGTGCCCCCGTCACTGAGGGCCATGGATCGTTCCAGGGCGGCGATGGCATCGACAGGTTCGCCGGCGCAATCGAGCGCGGCGCCCAGGGTGTTCCAGTATACAGCGTCGTCTGGTTCGGCCTGCGTGGACTGTCGTGCCAGTTGTACAGCGAGATCCAGATCGGACTTTGAGGGTTCGGCTTCGCTGAGGATGAGCCAGGCGAGGTCGTTTGCGCAGTCTCTCCGTCGTTTTTCAGGCCCAGGGGATTCGGGAAGCGTTCTCGCCAGTGTATTCAGCAATTGCAGGGCGTGTGAGAGCATGGCCTTGGCTTCCTTCGGTTGCCCTTGAGCTCGGAGAGTTCTGGCAAGTTCCCTGTACCGATCCGCGAGACGCTCCTGGGAAGTCACTGCTGGCGTGCCCAAGCGGCGTGTCGCGGTCGACGGCCCGGCTGGTGGCGCTGGAAGCTTGCGTTCCTGGCTGCGTCCGGCCGTGTTTTGCCTGTCCCCGAGCTTTCGGGCGTGGTTCGTCGGCTTGCCGGCACTTGCCACCGCACCAGCCAATCCTCCACAGGCGACCACGTAACTGATGTTCAAGAAGCCGTTGACCAGGCAGTCGACCACGTAAAGCCCCAACAGGGTTGCCAGCGCGGCCAGGGGCGCAATGGTGGGATCACGCCACTGGCGAGCGGAGAACCGCAAGGTGAAGAGCCACGACGGCAAGAGCAGCATGGTTGTCCAGGAGAGGAGGCCGGTGCAGCCGTTAATACCCAGGTAGATGATCCACATTCCGTCCGTTGGAGCGTCATCCCGTCCCGTCCGGTCGTTCCGGACTCGGCTGCGTCCCCAGCCCCCCCATCCCCAAACCGGCCCCAGCATGGCGCGCGCCACGAGCTTGTTCTCTTGCTCGAAGCGGAAGGCCAGCGAGCGACCTCGTTCCTCGTTGAAGTTGGTCGAGATGAAGTTCGTAAGTTCCGTGCCTGACCAGAGGTTGGGAATTCGAACGGAATAGTAAAGGGGCGGAACGAGCAACAGCGCGCACAATGACAGTCGAGTCCTGAACCGTGCGCCGACAGCGAGTACAGTCAGGCCCGCGAAGAGCAGGACAAGAGCGCCCGTGGCGCGGCAGAACATCGTGGTGAGGATCAGCACGGGCAGGACCCAGGAAAAGAGAGTGCGTAGGCGCATCTCCTTGAGTGACTTGGACCACCAGAGCCAGGCTGCCGTCAAGGAAGAGGCCGTCATCCACATTCCCAGTTCCAGACCCGTCGTGAAGAAGACGCGGGGGCGCCAGCCGCCGAGTCGAACTCCCTCGTACCCGCCAACTCCATAGATGATTGGCGACAGGAGTGGGCTCATCCGCATCTCGAACAGGCAGGGCAGCACCAAGACCATGCCACCGATGGCAATGCCCGTGGCCAGATCGCGGATTTCCTCCTTGTTGCCGAAATAGAGCCGGCCGATCAGGTAAGGGACTGTCCACTGAACCGTGATTCTGAGCATTCCGGACAGGCCGTCATAGACTCCCAGGCCGTTGGCAAGCGATGAACAAAGGGGGGCCAAACACCAGAGAAAGGCCGGCAGATCAAACCACCTGGGCCGGAAGTCAAGCAGGCGGTTAGGCTGAAAAATCAGGGTGCCCAGCGTGGCCCCGACCACCGGCACCATGACCTTGTCGCAATCGGGCAAGCCGGGCAGGGGAATCCCGGCAGGAGGCAGGACGACCCAACCGCCCACCATCGCGATGATCACCGCGCGGTGCGGAGGCAACACCGTGAAAAGCAGGAGGCAAAAGGGAAGCCAGCAGATCAGTGCAACGTAGATGAGTTGGGTCACGGGCGTTCAAGCCACTTGCTTCGAGGTGCCGGCGTCCGTCGAACCTGTTCCAGGCGCGAAGAAAACCGACAGGTTCATTGATCGCTCAACCCTCTCTTCGAGATCGACGACCACCCCTCAAGATTCTATCGCGGACCCGCCCAGAATTGCCAGGATTCCCGGCAACGCGGCGGGGGCGGACGTCTTTCCAATTCCGCTGGCCAGAGCCGCTTGGTCTGTCGCGCCAGCATGTTCCGCACGCCGGGAATTCCACCGATCAGGCGGGCGAAGCCTCGGCAAGCTGCTCGAGCGCGTCGGCCTGGCGCCAGGGGAGCTGAATGCCGAGCACGCCGGGCCGCGATTGCTGCTGTGTGTCCAGGTCGCGCAACGTGAACTCGCAGCAATCGTGGTGATGGTCCAGGACCCCGGCATACTTCCCCGCGCTGCCGATCGTGAGCAAGTAAGTCGTGGGGGCCAGCAGCCTGCCCGGTATCGTGACGTGGAACGTGTGGACGCCCTCCCCCAGGCGCTCGCCAATGTCCGGACTGGTATCCCGGATGTCGGAAAAGAGAACGCGCGTTCCCTCCATGTTTTGCAGGTAGAGCGTGAGGTAGGTGCCGGCGACAATCTGCCTGACCTCGTAAGTCAGCCGGATCGTGATCGGCTCGTCGCAACTGAAATCCGAACTCGGGCTGTTGTCGCCATGCAGGATCTCCGCCCTGAGGAACTGGCCAGGCTTGGTCAAATCGACGTCAAAATGCGCCTGGGCGGCGTTATGATCCAGGCCCGATTTCATGTATGACTTGATCACATCCCTGACCGGGCCGATCATCGCGACCTTGCCCTGCTCGAGTTGAATGCCCACCTCGCAGAGCTGGCTGATCGCTCCCATGTTATGGCTGACGAAGAGCACAGTGCGGCCGTGGCCGGAGGCGACGTCGCGCATCTTGCCCAGGCACTTCTTCTGGAAGGCGTAGTCCCCGACGGCCAGCACCTCGTCGACGATCAGGATTTCCGGCTCCAAGTGGGCGGCGATGGCGAACGCCAACCGGACGTACATTCCCGATGAGTAGCGTTTGACCGGCGTGTCCAGGAACTTTTCGATCTCGGAGAAGGCGACGATCTGATCGAACTTGCGGTCGATCTCGACCTTGTGCATCCCCAGAATCGTGCCGTTTAAGTAGATGTTTTCTCGCCCGGTCAGCTCGGGGTGAAAGCCGGTCCCCACTTCCAGGAGCGATGCCACGCGTCCGCGCAGCCGGATGGTGCCTCGGGTGGGTTCGGTGATCCGGCTGAGGATCTTGAGCAGCGTGGACTTGCCCGCGCCGTTGCGACCGATCAGGGCCACCACCTGGCCCCGCTTCACCTCGAACGAGACGTCCTGCAGGGCCCAGAAGTCCAGCGTCTTGGGCCGGCTGTCGTGCTCCCCGCCGCGGAAAAGCCGCTTGACCCGGTTGAAGGAGTCCGTGAGCGTGTTGCGAAAGGTAAAGGCATGATATCCCACGCGGGCCTCGACCCCGCTGGCGCCATGGAGCAGATAGCGCTTGCTGATCTTGTCGGAGATGATGATCGGACGACTCATAGTTCGCGATGACTCATGAATAGAAGAATGAATTCCCATGCCCGGGGATGCCTCGGGGGCGGCTCAGGCGAAGTCGGCAAACCAGCGCTCGGTCTTGCGGAAATAGAAGAGCGCGAACACAAACAGCGAAATCGCCGAGGTCGACGAGATGAGCAGGGAGCTCCAGTTCAAGTCCGCCCCCAGGATGCAGCCCCGGTAGGCATCGAGGATGCCGAACAGGGGGTTCAAGGAGAGAATCCAGACCAGGCGTGGATGATCACTGAACTTCGACCCCGAATAGATCACGGGCGACACGTACATCATGATCTGGACCAGGAACGGAACGATGTGGCGAAAATCTCGATAAAAGAGCGTCAACGACGCCAGCATGATGCCGATGCTCAGGGTGGCGATGAGGGTGAGCAGAATCAACACGGGCAGGAAGACAACGGTCCAGGCGGGCACGGTTCGATAAAACAGGAGAATGACCGAGTAGATTCCCAGCGAGATCGCCAGGTCGACCAGGAACACCATGGCCGCCGCGACCGGCAGGAAGATCCTCGGGAAGTACACTTTTGTCATCATGTTTTGATTGGTCACCAGGCTGAGCGCGGATTGAGGCATTCCCTGGGAGAAGAGAGTCCAGGGAATCAATCCGGCGAAGACGAACACGGGGTAGGAAAGGGGCACCCCGTTGACTTCTGGGGTTTTGATGGTCACGAACGAGGCGACTACCGTGAAGATCGCCATGAGCAGGACGGGTTGGATGACCGCCCAGGCGGGGCCCAGGATGGTTTGCTTGTACCGCGCCGAGACGTCGCGCCAGACCAGGAAGAACAGGAGCTCGCGATAGGCATACAATTCCGCCCAGTCGATCGAGATCCATCCGCTCTGGGCTCGGATCACGATCTCGTTGGGGTCCGCTTCGGTCTCCTTCCAACTCGGCTTCTCGAGCGGAGCGGAAGCCTCAAAGTCATCCGGACGCCGGGGCGCGGCGATGGTGGTATTCTGGGTTTCGATCATTTGACCTTGATGTTCGAGTTCAGGAAATCGGCGGTCCTGGAAGTCGTTTCGCTAGACCGCACATGAACTTACAACCAAGACTCGTCAATCCGCGCCACCGTGTCTTGTGCGCGGGCATTCTGTCGGCAATCACGAATCGGATCGCCCGGCTCCAGGATTTCAGCCGAAACTCCCGGCTGGCAAAAGATATTCCGATGCGGGAATCTGTATTCCTTTGCGGATCAGCTCCTCGCGGTTGCAAACGGGGTTCCAGTTCAGCACTTTTCGCGCTTTCGTGCAATCGTATCGGGCTTTTTGGGTTCTGGTCTCCCAGTCTCGGTAGCTTGGTCTCCTCTGGTCGGGGTGTCTGACGATTTTTTTCACCACCCATTTCGCCAGGTCGATCACGTAGAACTTCCAGAGGGGAGTGTGGAGCTTCTGAAACGAGATTCCGGCATACTCCTCGAGCGCTTGCAGGTAATCGACCGCGCTGAGATCGGTCTGGGTGACCAGGTTGAACGACTCTCCTTCGATCCTGGGGGCGTCCAGCGCGCTGGCAAGCGCGCTGGCGACATCCTCGACCAGGACCAGGGGCAACGAATTCCGGCCCTCTCCCCAGACCTGACAAACCGCATTGTGCGACCACATGCCAATGCCCCAGTGAAATGGGCTGCCGCCCCGTCCGATGACGATGCCCGGTCGGAAGATCGTCACCGGCAGGGCTCGTTCCCGGTGGAGCGTCAGGAGGATCTCCTCCGAGGCCGCCTTGGCTCGGGCGTAGAGGTTGCGCCAGGCGATTCGAGGATCGAGCGGGGTCGCCTCGGTGATCGTTCCGGCGCGGGCTCCAGCGTAATATGAATCGATGGTTCCCGTATAGATCAGCCGCTCGACTCGCTGGGCCAGGCAGGCCTCGGCGACACTCCGCGTGACCTCGATGTCCTGCCGCACAAACTCTTCCCAGGCTTTGACGTTGGCTCGAGCAAGATGGTACATTACCCGGGTCCCCTCGATGGCGCGCAGGACGTCCTCCGACCGGGTCAGGTCGCCGGTCAGGATTTCCACCCCCGGAACATGCAGGTCGTCGGGAAGTCTGCCCGGACTGCGGACCAGGACCCGGATTCGATGTCCCCGCGCCAGCAGTTGCCGCGCGAGTTCCTGGCCGATGAAGCCGGTCGCGCCCAGGACCAGGATGTCAGCCGATGGTTTGATATCCGCCCCGCCCATGGAAGTCTGAACCGGCGCCGGTTTTTCTTCGGCCGGCTCCGCACCGGCTCCCTGCTGGCCGATCGTGACGCACAGGCTCACGGCGTCTCGGCCCATTTCGGGAGCAAGCCGATCATCAATGCTTGTTCCCAGACCGCCATAAAACGACTCCAGTGCCCGCTGGATGCTCAACCCGTACGGGCTTCCTTGCGTGGACAGCTTGAGCTTCGAAAGACCGTACTCCAGAAGAGTACGCCGAGCCTGGGAGCGCAGTGACGCGGCCTCTCGCGTCGTCATCTGGAAACGGTCGAAATCGAGCCCGTAGGGGCTGTGCTCATGCCTGACGTAGGTATTGCGCTCGAAGTCGACCGTGGCGCTCGCCAGGCTGCCCCGCACGTGGATGAGCTGTTCAGTGAAGCCGGCCGCGAACGAGAAATCCATCGCAACCGCGACCGAACCGTTGCCGGCTGCGATGTTCCAGCGGCGGAAGAAACTCCGCCCGTGGCGGAGGATCACGCGATTGGACGCTCGAACCGCGTCGATTTCCAGACGCCCGATCAGGTCGAGCATGGCCGCGACGCAATGTGGTCCCACCTCGAGCATGATGTTGCGGGGATCGCGGAGCATCCAGAGATCAAACGGTCCCGAATGGAGCTGATCCAGCTCGCGGTTCCAGGTGATCGTCACGTGGTCGGGCTGTCCCAGCCTGCCGGATTTCAGATCAGCCCTCAGTTCCTCGTACACCGGCGCGAACAGGAAATTATGATTGACCCCGAGCGTGATGTGGCGCGCCTTCGCCTGCTCGACGAGCCCGGCGCACTCGCTTTCCGTGCTGGCCATCGGCTTTTCCAGGAAGACGTGGAGGCCGCGGTCGATCAAGCTGGAGGCCGCGCTGGCATGCAGCTCCGGAGGAAGCAGGACATGAACCGCGTCGAGAGCGAGCTCCGGGTCCCCAAGCATGGCATCGAGCGACTTGTAAAAGCGCTGTACTCCATGGCGCTGGGCGAACGCCTGGGCTCGCGGCTCGTCCCTGTCGCAGACGGCCTCGAGGGAAACGGTCGGGATCGCGCGCAGCGCCCGGGCGTGCCAATCGGCAATATAGCCCGTCCCCAGGAAGCCCACGCGTTTTCGCTCGATTGCTTTCATCTGTCGCAAGGTTCTCAACGTTCTCCCAGAGCCGGTACATGCCCTCGCTTGGTTCAGCTCGCCGCGCCTTCCCTGACGCTGGCGGCGCCGCGGTACTCGATGACCGGGCTACGCCTGCCGGAGAGTCGGCCGAGCCAGTAGCGGATCGCCCCCTGCGCCTGGGGAAACTTGGCCAGGACGATCCAGGCGGCGTAGAGCCGGGCGTCCCCGCGCGGCCATCCCCGCTGGACCGCGTAATAGCGGCACGTTCGGCGGTACAAGAGGAAATAACCGGCCAGGAGGAGCAGGCTGATTCCGCGCGTCGGCCAGGCCAGAGCGAGCGCGGTCGCGGGACAAAGAACTCCCCAGAACAGAGTGCTCCGCGTCTGGCGCACGAAATGACGCTCGGGCGTTCGTCCGTACATGGCCGATCCCTCGGCGTACGCATGTCCGGTCCGCGTGGATCGTCTCCACCATTGTCGAAACGAGGTCATCGCCATGTCGTGCAATGTCATCTCGGCGTCGATCCGCATCACCTTCCAGCCTGCGCGGCGGATTCTCAGGCAGACCTCATCATCCTCGGCGGCGATGATCGCGGGGTTGTAACCGCCGACCTTGCGGACGGCCTCCACGCGCATCATAGCGTCTCCTCCGCATGCTTTCGTCTCGCCGGCGGCACCGTCCCACTCGAGATCGGCAAGGCGATTATAGACCGTGCTCTCGGGAAACCGCTCGCGCCGCCGCCCACAGACGACGCCGATGGTCGAGTCTTCCTCGAGGACGCGTTGGGCACGATCGAGCCATCCCTCGACCACCTCGCAATCACCATCGACGAACTGGACGAAGCGCACCGCGGGATTCACCTCGCACAGGCGCTCGAACCCTTCGTTGCGGGCTCGGGCCGCCGTGAACGGCCGGGAGAGGTCGAGCTGGACGACTAGGGCGCCCAGCGATCGAGCCAGCGGAACGCTGCCGTCGCTGGAGTCCGAGTCGACGTAAACAATCGTCAGCTCTCGGCCCCCGAGAGATTCCAGGCACCGCCGCAATCGTTCGCCTTCATTGCGGCCGATGGCCACCACGCCAAGCTCATTCATGGGATGAAGGAACACAAGAGGAAGTCGTTGTTGAATTCGCCAGGATTCTCTCGCCCAGTGGATTGGCTTTCCCGGTCCACTCGGGAACGGTCGAGCGGGCAACCTCGCGAAAGCGCCGGCAGGAAAGATCCAGATTCAGCCAGCTTCCCAACGTGGCGAGGTCGGCGTCGAAGGTGTCTTCCAGGCGATGGATCGTGGCGGGGGAGAGTTGCGGGCGCTCCCTGATCTGCCAGAATCTCTTCACCCGATTCCGCCAGGACTGCGGTATCAAGCGGCGGCGAATCGTCCTGAGCACGGGGGCGTTGACGATCCTGTCGCGCAGCGGACTGTCGCGCATCCGCTCGTTGCTGACGTTGGTAAGGGACAGGCTGTCGACCCACCGCGGCTCGCTGGCGGAGCCCAGGAACCGGCAGACCCGGCTCAGCTCGCTCGGCCCTTCCCGGATGAATCGCTCGAAAAAGATGAGGAGAATGTTCTCCGCGCCGTACGCCTCGAGAAACGGCTCGAGCTGCCGGCCGTAGCAGCCATAGGAAACGAGCTCCGGATGCGTGTTGACGGCCTCCTCGATGGGCATCCGCATCCGCCACTCGAACTGCTCGTGCATGTAGTGCGAGACCAGCC
>JBMFUH010000089.1:0-12931 GCA_049966735.1 Isosphaeraceae bacterium | reverse complement strand
AGAAGGTCTCGACGTACCGCCTTTGCCCTTCGGCATAGAGCGTGTCGAAGGCCAGCGAACTCTTGCCCGCGCCGCTGACGCCGGTCACCACGATCAGCGACCGCAACGGTAGGTCGAGATCGATCCCCTTCAGGTTATGCGTCCGAACCTGGCGGAGGCGGATGAGAGAAGAATCGGCAGTCGGTGAGGGAGTCGACACGAGGGGATACTCCCTTATTTTGATTGGTTTATGTTCCCAACCAAAAACGGCGAGCCAGGAAGCTCCCGGCTCGCCGCTCTGGGCGTTCAGATTAGCCGGCACCGCCAATGCGCGGTCGCCGAGGGATTCCGGCTCACGGATTGCTCTTCCGCAAGGTGAAGCCGGTTGAGATCAGGCCGTCCTCGTCGGCCACGCTGTACGAGCCGCCGAGGGTCAGGTACTTGGCGAAGACCGAAAACTCCGGAAGCTTGTCCGGGTCGATGAACTTGGGGAGTTCGGGCGGGGCCTGACCGCCGCGGCTAGCGGCCATCCCCTGGCGCAGGGCCTTCTCGAACTGGCCGCTCTTGATCATGTCGTAAGACAGCCGGGCCTGCTCGTCGGGACGGACGAAGGTGGTGCCGCTGACCTTCTGCGGCATCTCCTTGGCGACCATCTGATAGGTCGGGCTGTCGGCAAGCGGGACGATTCCCGGCCGAAGGATCTGCTCCAGCAGGGTCGTGTCCGTGGTCAGAAACAGCGTGTCCTTGGCGATGGCCAGACTGATCGGTCCCTTGATCGCCTGGATGTTGGGCCCGCCCGGGTTGTTGGGGATGTTGGGCATGGGAACGTCGAAGTCGTAGATCGTTGTTCCCTGGAACTCACGCTTCTTGGGCGAGGCACCGGCCAGTTCGATGATCCGGCTGAGCGTGTTCTGGAACGCCTTAGCGTCCTCGAGCGCCACGCCGACGAGCACGCGCTGGCTATCTTCCTTGATCGGCTTCTTGTAGTCGGTGATCATGGTGATCCGGTCGCCCAGGGGACCGAAGATGTCCTTCTGGAAGCTCAGCGGCTGCCCTCCCTCGGGGCCGGCAAGCTGCTGCTCCAGCACTTGCAGCATGTTGAGCTGAAACTTGTTGACCAGGTCGTTGATGGCGTTGTACGCGTTATCGAGATCCCAGCTCAGCGACTGGTAACTGGCCACGCTGGCGGGAACCCAGGACTCGGGCCGCAGGCTAACCGGGGGCAGCGAGAAGATCTTGAGCAGCCCCTGAATCGGGCTGGGGGCGTTGAAGAAGGTCTTGGTCAGGCTGTTGTAATTGCCCGCGTTCAGCGCGAGCGTGCCGCCGATCGACTTCAATCCGTTAAGCCCCAGCGAGTTGACCAGGAATTCCGCCTGTTGCTCCTGCTGCGCGTTTCCCTTCGCCCTGGCCTTGGTGATCATCTGGATCAGCTTGGAAGTATCAAGAAACCAGAGGATCTGCGCATTGTTGGCGCCGGTCTTCGCCTGGGTCTTGGCAAACGAATCCACATTGGCCAGCGCACCGGTGCCCCGGCCGTCGGCGTGCGAGATCATGTCCTTGACTAGGTTGACGCTGCTACCAATGAAGTAGGTCGTCCCCGCGTTGCCGTAGACCAGCGGAGGTGGGGGCGTCTGGGCCTTGGCGTCGTCCTCGTTCTTTGCCTTGGGAGCAGCGGCCTGGATGATGTGCAGCGTTCCCCCCGCGAAAGCCTCGGTGCTGACCTTGCTACCCGCGTCTGCCGCTTGCTTGCTACTTCGCTCCAGGACATCGGCCATCCGGGCGTTGTTCTTGCCAGCATCGGCAATGATCGCCAGCGCGACGGGGAGCTTGGCGTCCTCTTGCTGAACCGCGGCGATCGCCAGGGTTCCCTGAGGGATGTCCACAAGCTCCTTGAGGGTGACGCCGATCTTCTCCTTGAGCGTGTTGCTGGCGTCCTTCAGCTTGGAACGGAGGTCTTCGCGGAAGTCCTTGAGGGCCGGATCGTTCCAGAGCTGGCCATACTGGCACTGGCGGAACGATTCCCGCAGCGCGTTGACATCGGTGACCTTGACCATGAAGACAGTCGAGTTGGGGAGGATCCGTTCCGGAGGTGTCGCGGCCTGGGCGAAGTTCGCCGTCAAACCGGAGAGACCCGCGAGACCAAGCCATCCAACGAGGGCCAGGCGAAGAATCGCCCGCTTCGCCGTACGCATCACATGACACTCCAATCCAGGCACTCCGCGGCTCACCGGCCTTGGGAGCTGAGAATCGCCGCCGACTCACCGGGCCGGCAACGGCAATCGGGCGCCAGGCTCCGAGCCTGTCCTATCGCCGGCGGTGACCGGCGCAACTGGTTTAGTCGTTCGGGTTGAAGTTAGCAATCGGGAAGACGCAGGAAGTTTGGGAGATCTTGTCGACATTTCGCGGGGAGAGGCTCGCCAATCCATCGCGCTTGGGAGTGAATTCAGCTTCAGGGAGTCGCACGGATCGCCGTCTCGGGCCCTGGAGAACCACTGCGGGCGGGGGGCGAGCGATGGACGTCTCCGGACGGGATCAGGCCTTTGGGCGACCCCGCGCGAAGCCGGCGCGGGGGGTCAAGATAGCGGTAGCCGCTGTTCGGGTTCGTCTTGTCAAACGAGAAGGCCTCGCGATGGCGAAGAAAGTCCCGGACGTAGCCCACGGGGATCGCAAAGCCGAGATTGTCGGCCATGTCGGCCCGGGCGCCCCGGCTGGTCACGCCGATCACCTCGCCTCGGCTGTTGAAGAGCGGCCCGCCGGAATTGCCGGGATTGATCGCGGTATCGGTCTGGAGGTAAAGCTGTCCCTGCAAGTTCCGGCTGCGGTTGCTGACGATGCCCTGGGTCACGGTCCGCTCCAGTCCCAGAGGATTGCCCACGGCAAAGACGGAGTCTCCCGTGTTGACGTCTTCCCCCTTACCCAGCACCACGTGGTTGGGTTTCAGATCCGAGGGGAGGGGCAGCCGGATCAGGGCGAGGTCGAAGAACGGATTGACCGCCAGAATCTCGACGTCCTCGATCCGCCTCCGGACCAGTCCGCCGCCTCGATTCTGGTAAAGAATCGCCGAGATCCGCGTTTCTCCTTGGATCACGTGTGCGTTGGTGATGGCATGCCCGTCCTTGTTGATGATGAACCCCGATCCCTTACCCGACGGCGTCTCGATGGAGATCACCGCCTCGCCGAATCGAGAAACCAGCTCCTTGACCGGCGACGGCTTGAGCACGCCCGACGAGAAGAGGCCCGAAGAATCTTCCTCGACGCCCGCCGCGGCGACCGGCAGCCGCGACCCGACATCTCCCTTCATCCGCCGGACGATCTGGTCCCGGGGAATCCGCAGCAGGTCGTAGCCCAGGTCGACGTACAGGGCGTTCTGCTTTTCCGTGACTACTTCCCCGGTGATCTTCTGACCGTCCTTGAGAATCAGGGTTTCGTAAATCCCGGCCTGTGCGCGGGGCACAAGCATGCAGAGCAAAGACGCAAGCGCGAGCAATCTCAACCAGCCCATCAGCCCTTGATCCCCTCTCTCAGGAACACGGCGGATTTTGATCGAAAGACCTTTCTAGCGTATCATCATTGTAAAATTCGCTGCAATCCTTGCAACCCGAGCCACCGCAGGATTACCAGAAACCAGAGTGATTCCCGTGATGTGTCAAAATTGCATGGCTTTCCTGAACCTGCTAAACTACCTTTCAAACTCGAATACAGCTTGACGTGAAATGGCTTTTCGGCAATTTTTGAGGAGACAGACCATCCTGCTCTTCACCTCCGGCCCATCACGGTATCAAGTCCGCACGGATTCAGTCGACTCACCCAAGCCCGGGGAGATAGTCTCGTGTTCACCCTAGTCGTGAAGCGTATCGTCAAGGTCGCAACGTCCGCGCTCCTGGCCGCGGCACTCTGCCAGTCGACCACGTGCCTGGGCCAGCAGCCCGCGAAGAGTAAAACACCCCCTCAAGCCGAAGCGCCCGGGCCGGGCAATCCACAGGTCCCCGCGGAGGAGATCCCGCCGCCGCCCGCCGAAGTTCCGCCGGCCGTGCTGGTTCCCCCGCTCAAGACGGTTCCGGTCCGCCGCGACAAGCCGGCTTACAATTACCAGATAATCAACACGGCGCTGCTGCCGCGGGACAAGCAAGGCATCTGGGTGCTCGATTTCTCGTTCAAGCCCTTGCGGATCAAGGACGTCGAGATTCCCGGCAAGGGCCGGCGCCCGGTCCACTACCTTTACTACAAGGTGGTCAACCGGACGGGTAAGCCGCGGATGTTCGTGCCCCAGTTCATCATGGTCAACGAGGAAGGGAAGAGGTTCGAGGACCGGGTGATTCCCGAAGCCATCCCGCTGATCCAGGCGCGCGAAGACTATACGATTCCGCTCCTCGGCGCCGTGAACATCATGGGGATCATTCCCCCCAGCACCAAGGAAGGCGTCGATGACGCTGTCTTCGGCGTGGCCGTCTGGGACAACTGGGACCCCAAGTCCGACCACTTCAGCCTTTACGTCCGGGGACTTTCCGACGGCTACAAGAAGGTCGAGGATGCCAGCGGGGGCAAGCCGACAGTCAAGTACAAGACCCTACGGATCGATTTCATCCGCCGGGGCGACGAGCGAAACATCAGCGAGAAGGAAATCGAATTCAACGACCCGCCGTACGAGTGGGTCTACTGGTGAGCCTTGACTCACCGGATCAAGCGGGAGACCAGGCTTTTGACGAGTCCGCACGATTGAGTGGGTCGGGTCAGAGCCGCGTCTCCCGCGCAGCGAGAGCCGATTGATCACTTCGAGCCATGATGAGCGCCCGCCTTGGCATTTGCTGCCTCGGCCTTGCGGCTCTCCATGGCCTTTTCAAGGATGCCGACAACAAGGAGATTGAGCGAGACCTTGTCTTCCTTCGCCCAGGTCGCGAGTTTCTCGTGCTGCTGGGGAGGCATCCGGATCTGGAAATGCACCACGGATTCAGGCATCGATAAGCTCCTCAAGGGTGCTGGTTGCATTGATCATCGCACCAGACTAACCGCGTCGTCGACAAAAAGGAAGAGCCAAGCACCTATTGTGTGTGTCAAGCATTCCCTTTTGTCGCCAATCACGATGCAACTGCTCCAATCCTCGCCCTATCGCCGGCGCTGCATTCACGCGATGGATTCCTCAAGCATAGGCGATCGGATCGGTTCTCCCCAGCCGCTCAAAGGCGGCACGGCGGAGCAGGCAGGAATCGCAGCGCCCGCAGGCCCGGCCGTCGGCCCTCGGATCGTAACAACTATGCGTCAAGCTGTAGTCGACACCGAGTTCCAGGCCGCGGAGGATGATTTGATCCTTGGTCAGACGAATGAGTGGCGCGTGAATCCGCAAGCGCCCACGGCCCTCCACCCCGGCACGCGTCGCCAGGTTTGCGAGCGCCTCGAACGCCCGCAGGTATTCCGGGCGGCAATCGGGATACCCCGAATAATCCACGCAGTTGACACCGACGAAGATGTCAAACGAGCCCAGCGTCTCGGCCCACGCCAAAGCCAGTGACAGGAAGACCGTGTTCCGCGCGGGGACATAAGTGATGGGGATGTCCTGGGCCATCGTCTCGGCCGGGCGATCCTTGGGAACCTCGATCTCGGCAGTCAGCGCGCTGCCGCCGAAGGCGCGCAAATCGATGGACAACTCGACATGACGGATTACTCTCATCGACCGTACGACCCGGCGCGCCGCCTCGATTTCCAACGCGTGCCGCTGGCCATAGGCGATCGTCAGCGCGTAGAGATCAAAACCGGCCGCATGAGCCTCGGCCAGTGCCGTGGCCGAATCGAGTCCGCCGCTGACCAGCACCACCGCGGGTTTCCTGTTCTCGCTCACGTCGCATGCGCCTTCCCGGGCACCCTCGGCCTTGCAACGACCGCCGCGTTCCGGCCTTGCCGGGCGCCTGATTGCTGGGATATCATGAAGAATTCACCGGCAAAGTCGGCGGGAGTTCGTTGTTGCGCCCTCGCCGCGCTGGTTCAGCTTAACATTCCGACGGTTCATCCATCAAAGCGAGATCGGGGACAGACGAGTCATGGCTCACAAAAAAGGTCAGGGGTCAAGCCGCAACGGTCGCGATTCCAACCCTCAGATGCTGGGAATCAAGCTCTTCGGCGGTCAGACGGCCAAGCCGGGAAGCATCATCTGTCGTCAAAAGGGAACGAAGTGGCGCCCGGGCAAAAACGTGGGCGTGGGCCGCGACTGGACGATCTACTCACTGATCGCGGGCCATGTCAGCTTCGATCAGAACGGCCGGCGGATCAACGTGCTTCCCGAAGCTGAACTGGCGGGTAAGCGCGCCGCCTCCAAGTTCGGCTGGGAGGCAGGCGACGTGACCATCGTGCGTCCCGAGGCCGAAGCGGCAGGTAATGGTTGATCAAGGACGCCATTGTGAACTCACAGTGCATTTTCAGCGAATACATCGATGGCGCATTGGAAGGGGCAGTCTTCGACAAGCTGGAGGACGGCTCGTTCTGGGGCTCCATCCCCATTTGCCCGGTCGTTGTTGCCTGTTCGAACTCGCTTCGAGCGTGCGAGCGTGAGTTGCGGTCCGTACTCGAAGACTGGCTGCTCTTGGGTTTGAAACTGAACCACATCCTGCCCGTTATTCGAGGAATCGATTTGAACAAGGACATGACGCATGCCGAGTTGGAGCCCGTGTAGGCGCCAGGACTTCGTCCCTCGGCTGCGTCAACTTGGATTTGAAGGCGTCTATTCGGGTGCCAGGCACCGGTTCATGGTCATCGGCCAGCATCGCCTGACCCTTCCATCGAATCCAGAGTATTCGGTCCCTCAACGTCGGATGATGCTTCGTCAGGTGGAGGCAATGCTCGGGCGCGAGGTCACGCCCGAGGAATGGTCTCGACTCTCGTGAGCTTGGAACCCTTAACGGTGTCAAAACCCTTGATCTATGCCGACTTTAATAATGCGGGCCCCGGGCGGCGCGTGCGGCTGAACTGCGAAGGCACGTCACGGGACCTCGCAGAGCCGGGGCTTGCCCTTCGAGAAGGTCTGGAGTTCATTCTCCACGATGAGGAACTCGAAGCGGAGGGAGAAGTTCACTACTCACATGGCGAGCGAATCTGGGTGGCTCGGGTCGACTGGGAGTCGATACGTCAAACGAGCGGTTGACCGAGCCGCCGTCCGGTTCATGCTCGGTTTGCTGTTTTGCCCTTGTAACATCACATTATGTAATCGAGAACCATGTTTGTCGATCGCGTGACACTTTTCGTGCGGGGTGGTGACGGGGGCAATGGCTGCCTCAGTTTCCGTCATGAAAAGTACGCGCCGCGGGGCGGGCCCAACGGAGGAGACGGTGGCAGCGGCGGCAGCGTGATTCTTCGCGCCTCGGACGGGCACTCGAACCTCGCTCACCTGTCGCACCAGCGGCACTGGAAGGCCCCGCGCGGCGAGCACGGCCAGGGTTCGAACTGCTTCGGCCGCGACGGTGAAGACCTGGTCATCGAGGTTCCTCCCGGGACGATCGTCCGTGATCGCGACCGGGGCAACGTGCTGCGAGACCTGAAAAAAGCCGGAGAAACAGTCGTGGTCGCCCGCGGCGGCCGGGGTGGTCACGGCAATACCTACTTCAAGTCGAGCACCAACCGTGCTCCCCGCCAGCACGAGCCCGGCTTTCCGGGCGAGGAACGATGGATCGTGCTGGAGCTGAAGGTGATCGCCGACGTGGGCTTGATCGGCCTGCCCAACGCTGGCAAGTCGACTCTCCTGTCCCGGATCTCGCGCGCTCATCCCGAGATTGCCGACTACCCGTTCACCACCAAGTACCCGAACCTGGGAACGGTCGTTGTGGATTCGGAAAACGCCTTCGTGGTCGCCGACATTCCCGGGCTGATCGAAGGGGCGCACGCGGGGCTGGGCCTGGGGCATGAGTTCCTGCGTCACGTCGAACGCACTGGCCTGCTGGTTCATCTGATCGAGGCCCTGCCGCAGGGCGGTTCGGACCCGGTACAGAACTACCGGATGATTCGCCGCGAGCTCGAGCAGTACAGCCCCGCGCTGGCCGAGCGGCCGGAGCTGATCGTCGTGACCAAGATGGACCTCACCGGCGCACCGGAAGCGCGTGACCGGATCAGCCGCGAACTCGGCCGCGACGTTCTGGCGATCTCGGCTGTTTCCGGCCAGGGCATCCCTCCTCTGCTCCACGTCATCAACGAGCGGCTGAAAGAACGGCAAGAGCTCGAGTCGCGATCGTCTCCAGACGTGGGCGCGACCGACTCGGAAACCGTTCCCTTGCCGGCAACGGAAATCCTCTAGCCATGCTCCGGATTGTGGCCGACCTGGGGAACACCCGGCTCAAGTGGGCCCGGCTCGATGAAGCAGGAAGGCTCACACCCTCGTCGGCCCTGCCGCCGAACGATCCCCTGGCCTGGGAAGCACTCTGGGACGACTGGCATCGCGCTGAGCAGGAGCCGTCACGGTGGGCGCTGGCCTCGGTCAATCCTCCCGTCGCGGACCGGCTCGCCTCGTTCCTGGAGGGACGTGGAATCAGCCAGGCGGTCTGGTACGAGACCGCCGCCGAGGTGCCGATCAGGATGGACGTCGAGGGCGCCGACACCGGCGGCGCCGACCGCGCGCTGGCCGTCTTGGCCGCGCGCGAGCAGATGCCCCGCGGCCAGCCCGGGCTGGTCGTCTCGTGCGGCACGGCGATCACCATCGAACGGATCTCCGCCGCGGGAGTCTGGCAAGGGGGCGTGATCGCCCCGGGGCTCTTCCTCGGCGCGCGCGCCTTGCATTTGCTGACCGCCCAGTTGCCCTTGATCCACCCCGACCAGTCGGCGCCGTTCTGGGGCCGCGGAACCCTTGATTCACTGGAAGCCGGCGTCTTCTGGGGCGCTGTGGGGGCCGTTCGCGAGCTGCTGGCCCGCCAGACCTTTGAAGACGGCGAGCAGCCCTGGATCGTCTGGACCGGAGGAGACGCGGAGCGGCTGGCCCCCCACGTCTCTGGCGCCGACGCCCGGATCATCCAGGACATGGTGCTGCGGGGGCTCGTGCTGGCGGCGTTTTGATCCGCGGAGGCATCGGATCATCAAAATCTAGACAAGATTGGAATCTTGTCCCAGGGGGATGGCGTTCCGTTTCGTAGCCCGACAAGCCGTTCCTCGAATTCCTTGCTCTGCCGGATCGGGTCCATGTCGGTGTATTACCCCGACGCCTCTCGCGTCTCCACCAGCGCGTTCCAGAGGAGGGTTGCGTAATAGACGGGCGCGTGGTCTGCCAGGCCGGAGATTTTGAAGGGGAGCGAGCCGGTGTTGAGGTTGGAATTGGCGGCCATGGCCCGGAGCGTTGCCGCCAGTTCCTTCGCGCCGGTGGTGAAGTCGCTGAAGAAGTTTCGCGGAGGGCTTGGCACCTGGCGCAACGTGCCGCCATGGACGTAACCCAGCAGTCCCGTCGGCACCGTCGGCACCCAATCATCGCGATGCACGAAGCGGACGTAGGACCGCGTAGGCAGCACGCTGGCGAAGGCCGCGTCGCCGACGCGCGGGCAACCAAAGGTGTACAGTCCCTGGATGGCGTCTGGACCCAGGTGCGCCGCGGCCAGAGTCGCGAGCGATCCGCCCAGGCTGTGACCGGTCAGCCAGACTCGCTGCCGGGGCAGGCGTTTTGCCGCCAGTTCGTCGAGAAGCGGGGCTACCTCGCTGAAAGCCTTGAGAAATCCCGCGTGCACCTTGCCACCGGCCCGGCAGGCGGCTGGCAAGAACTGACTGTCGGTCCAGAGATCGTCCTGGTTCAGGATCACCACTTCGGCCGCGTCGAGCACGGTGTGGGTCTCGAGCCTGGTGCCCCGGAAGACGAACACCATCGCCGAATCGCTCTGGAGGAGCATGCCTCGGTTGCCGTTGTCGCCCGCCAGCAAGCTGAGGTCATATCCCTGTTCTGGAAGGGGTGACTGTTGAAACACGTCGCGGATGAAGGTCGCGTCGCCGTAGACCAGAAGGGACGCATCCGCCAGCCAGGACGCATTAGCGGGATGGTCGCCGGCCGCTGCCGGGTCGAAGCGTATCCCCTCCGGATGGGCGAAGTACGGAAACGAGGACGGCGGCGGCACCAGCCCCTGCAGCGTTTCCAGAGGCATCGGTCGGAGTTGTCGCGTCATGGTCGCTCCGAATCATCGAAGAATCGGACAATCGCGAAGAGGCTGCAAGGGCTCCCGCCCGTCTCGCTAGCGATCGTATACGACCGCGACAACGGTGGCAACGATTCGAAATAGCGGAAACCCACCGCAACGTGAGAGAATCACACCCGTCACGGGATCAATGATGAGCCATCATCGCACGGGAGGGTCAGATGATGCGACTCGCTCTGTTCAAACTCACGGCAATCGTCATTGCATGCGCTGGCTGGGCGGCACTTCAGTGCAAGGCGCAGGAAACGCACGTGGCGCAGGAACGTGCTCCCTCGCGCCGGTCTCCTGACCGCGTGACAGAACTGATAAGGCGAGAAGCCGTGGCCAGGATCCAGGTGCAGGAGAAGGTCTTCCAGCGGCTTGAGCTCCTGCCTCCGGGACCGCCCGTGGTCCGGGTTCGGCCGCTTCAGGTCCAGCCCGCGGGCCGTGCGGTGCGGTTCGCGCGGCCCGGCGTCCCGATCATCCTGGAGGTGGTGGATGATCCCGACGCGCAAGAAACGGATGAGAACGCTCCCACGCGGAAGAGGCGCGTCGCCCAAGTGTGCTTCGATCTGTTGGTATATGGCAACGGGCTCAACGCCGGATTAGCGCGGGCCCGCTGCGAGAACATCCTGGCCCATCTCATCGACCAAATTGATCGCACCCAGAGTCTCTCACCGATGC
Source organism: Isosphaeraceae bacterium (assembly GCA_049966735.1). Taxonomy (GTDB): domain Bacteria; phylum Planctomycetota; class Planctomycetia; order Isosphaerales; family Isosphaeraceae; genus Aquisphaera. Next base: position 2,147 of record JBMFUH010000089.1, on the reverse strand, counting down.
AGAGAAACAAGCTCCTGCTGGCCGGACACAGAGATATGAAACGGCTCTTCGATCTCGCTGAAGACCAGCGCAAGACGTTCGAGTCGCTGAGGACTGATGCAGATCGCTGCGCGGAGTTCCTGGTGAGCCTCCGGCCGCTTTTCCCGCGACTGCGCGGCAATCCGCTCGGAGCCGGGTCTCTCTTCTCCAAGACCCTGAGGAAGATCGTCAACGAAGACAAGCGGATGAAAGCCGCGGAGAATGCTCTGGCTCCTCTTTGGGGAGACTTTCCCGCCGTCGGTGGAGCGCGCCGGGGATACACCGGGCGATACCCAGTGGGCGGCGGCTGGGAATCGGTCCGCACAGCGGACGCTACAAAGAACACCGGCCGGGCGCTTACAATAAAAAACGATGGTCGCGAAGCAAGGTCCGGATTGACTCAGGAGCTCGTTGATGGAGACCGTGATCGCGAAACGGAAGACGCCCGCTGTCGGTCGTCTTGATGGAGAGCTGCGCTGGGCGGTTCGGGACGCGAGCTGGGACGAGTATCTCGAGCTGGCCGAGCGGTTGCCCGCGTCGTTCCGAATCGCCTTCGACGGGAAGGACATCGAAATGATGGTGACCAGCAGGGACCACGATCAGGTCGGCTGGCTGATGGCCCGGTTCGCCGAGGCCGTGATCGACAGGGTGGGAATCAAGTTCGTCCCTTGCGGTCGCGCGACCTGGCAGAAGCCAGAGGCCCAGCGGGGCATTGAGGCCGACGAATGCTACCTGCTTGAACCCGCGAAGATCGAATTCGTCAAGAGGCTCAGGGCCGCGAAGTCGAAGGATGAGTCAAACTACCCGACTCCGGATCTGGCCATCGAGGTCGACATCTCGCGGCCGAAAATCGACCGACCTGGCATCTACGCGGCGTTGCGAGTCGCAGAACTCTGGCGTTTCGCCGAGGATACTCCCGTCATCGACCGGCTGGGCGCCGACTGCAAGTACATGGAAGTCGAGAGCAGTCTCTGGCTACCGGTGCGGATCGAGCACCTCCGGCGGTGGATCGTCGAGGAAGACACCTCGGACTTCGAGGTCTGGTCCAGGCGGATGCGTGCCTGGGTGAGGAAGACGTACCGGTCGACTACGACGCGTTGAATGCCGGCCCCTCGATCTGTTCCTCTCCCGGCTCTGGACCTCGCCGCCCCTTCGGCTACAATGGCCGCATGAATGTTCTCGTTGTCGTCTGCAACAGCGTGCATCTGGGATTCCTGGGTGCGTATGGCAATGCCTGGATCGAGACGCCCAACCTGGACTGGCTGGCGGCGGAGGGCATCGTCTTCGACCATCATTTTCCCGAGAACCTGACCACCCTGCCCACGCGGCGAAGCTGGTGGACCGGGCGTTACGGGTTTCCCGATGAAGATCAAGGGTGGACACCTCTTCGGCCCGACGAGTTGATCCTTCCCGACATGCTCTGGGACAAGGGCGTGCGCACCGCCTTGATCTCGGATGTGCCCCTGCTCCGCGAGGCGGGACTGGGCTACGGCCGCGGTTTCGACGAGGTGATCTGGGTTCGCGGGCAAGGTTACGATCCGCTCGTGCCGCCGTCCGATCCTCGAGGGAGGAATGTTCGACTGGCCGATGAGCCAGGTCTCCGGCTGCCCCCTGACGATGACCCCAACCGCGATCTCTGGCAAAAACGCTGGGAGCAGTTCCTGCGAAATCGGGCCGTGCTTCGGACGGATCTAGAAGAGAACACAGGGGTAGCGCGCACTGTCCGGACGGCGATCGACTGGCTCGAGCGGCGCGGCGGGCAATCCGACCCGTTCCTGCTCTGGCTCGATCTGTTCGGTCCCCACGGGCCCTGGGACCCTCCCCAGCCGTATCGCGATCAGTACGCGACCGTCGAGCCCGATGAGTTCGAGGCAGGCGAGGAGGGAGACCTCGTCGACGAATTGCTGGGCGGCGAAGAGGAGATCGACATTGAAGACGTGCCGGTTCTGATCGATGTTCCCGCCGGCCTAGTGGGGGACGTTATTGAAGAGGCTGAGCTGTTCCGCCTGCGGCGAACCTATGCCGGCACGGTCACGCTGGTGGATCGCTGGCTGGGAGAGCTGTTTGACGCCTTGCGGCGGCTGGGCCGGCTCGACGACACTTTACTCATCTTCACCAGCGACCAGGGA
>JBMFUH010000088.1:0-12931 GCA_049966735.1 Isosphaeraceae bacterium | reverse complement strand
GGCCCGATTCTATGGAACGGTCCGGAGGATTCACTCCGGGCCGGTCAAGGAAGGAAGGACCTTCAATTTCCACGAGGCCAACCTGGAGCGGACCTACGGTGCCAACTTCCTGGATCATTGGAAAGACACGGCCCTGACGCGGCTGCTGTCGTGGGGATTCAACACGGTGGGCAACTGGTCCGATCAGCGGTTGTACAAGAACGGGCGGGTGCCTTACGTGGCCACGGCGTCGGTCTCCGGCAACCATGCCCGCCTGAGCAGCGGATCGGATTACTGGGGCAAGATGCATGACCCGTTCGATTCCAGGTTCGCGCGGAGCGTCCGCGGCGGCCTCCGCGGAGTGGTCCCACTGGTGAAGGGAGATCCCTGGTGCGTGGGCTATTTCGTCGATAACGAGCTGAGCTGGGGCGGCTTCGGCGACGAGGGCGGGCGCTATGGCCTGGCTCTGGGCGCGCTGGGCTCGCCCGCGGACGGCTCCCCCGCCAAGCGAGCGTTCCTCGATCGGCTCAAGCAGAAGTACGGAGAGATCGCGCGGCTCAACACGGCCTGGCAGACGACCCTGAGCGACTGGCAGGCGATCGAGCCGTCCTGGAAGCCCGCTTCCCCGAGCACGGACTGGTCCCAGGAGTTCAAGGCCGACCTGACCGGCTTCGTCAAGGAGCTGGCTCGCACCTACTTCAAGACGATTCGCGCGGAGCTCAAGGCCGCCGATCCCGATCACCTGTACCTGGGCTGCCGGTTCGCCTGGCGCACCGAGGAAGCGGTCGCGGCCGCGGCCGAGTTCTGCGACGTCGTCAGCTTCAACATCTACGATCGTCGGGTCGATCCCGCGAAGTGGGGCTTCCTGACAAGCCTGGGCCGTCCCGCGATCATCGGCGAGTTCCACGTCGGAGCGCTGGACCGGGGCATGTTCCATCCCGGACTGGTCTCCGCGCGCGACCAGCAGGAGCGGGCGGCGATCTTCACCGATTACGTGACCAGCGTCCTGGACAACCCCGCGCTCGTCGGCTGTCACTGGTTTCAATATGTCGACGAGCCCTTGACCGGTCGGTCGTTTGACGGCGAAAACTACAACATCGGCTTCCTGACCGTCACCGACACCCCTTACCCCGAGATGGTCGCCGCCGCCCGGGCCATCAACCGCCAGGCCTACGCGCGGCGCGCCGGCAAGCCCTGACAAACGAGACGCCGGGAGGATTCCATCGGTTCCTTGCCCAGGCCAGAGAGCTGTGCTAAGGTCACTGGGCAAGGAAACCGACTCGCCTGGAATTGTATTACGGAGAGATTTGATGCGCACATCATCATTTCTACGTTCTTGCCGGCCGCTGGCGTATGCCTGGATCGCCGGCGCGGTTTGCGCGACAGCGGGGCTGGCTGGGGAAGAGTTCATGAAAGCCGACTCGGAGTCCCCGCCGGGGGCCTTGTGGCTCTACGTGGGAACCTACACAAACGGCAGGACGCCCAGCGAGGGGATTTATCTTCTGGAGATGGACCCGGTCTCGGGCAGCGTCACGCCCAGGGGTGTGGCGGCCCGGGTTGAGAACCCGTCGTTCCTGGCGATTCACCCCTCCCACAAGTTTCTCTACGCGGTCAACGAGGTGGATTCGTTCCAGGGCAAGAAGGGGGGCGGCGTGAGCGCCCTGGCCATCGATCCGTCCAGCGGCCAGCTCACGCTGCTCAACCAGCAATCGTCGGTGGGAAGCAGCCCCTGTCACCTTTCGGTCGATCGGACGGGGAAGAACATCCTGGTCGCCAACTACGGCAGCGGCAGCGTGGCCTGCCTGCCGATCGAGGCGGATGGCAGCTTGAAACCGGCGTCGGCTTTCGTTCAGCACAAGGGCAAGAGTGTCGACCGCGGCCGGCAGCAGGGTCCGCACGCTCACGAGATCGAGCTGGACCAGGCCAACCGCTTCGCCTTCACTCCCGATCTCGGCCTGGACAAGGTGTTGATCTACCGGTTCGACGCGGCCCAGGGGTCGCTCACGCCCAGCGACCCACCGTTTGCCAGGGTCGATCCCGGCTCGGGCCCGCGGCATCTCGCGTTCCATCCCAGCGGGCGGTTCGCGTACGTGATCAGCGAGATGGGCAACACGATCACGGCGTTCGCCCACGACGCCGACAAGGGAACGCTCAGGAAGATCCAGACGATCTCAAGCCTCCCGGACGGATTCAACGGCAAGAGCTACTGCGCCGAGGTGGAAGTACACCCTTCAGGCAAGTTCGTCTACGGCTCGAACCGGGGGCACGACAGCATCGCGATCTTCACCGTCGACGCGGCAACCGGCAAGCTCTCGGCCGCGGGACATCAGTCAACACTGGGCAAGAACCCGCGCCATTTCGCGATCGACCCGACCGGCACGTTTCTGCTGGCCGCGAATCAAGATTCCGACTCGATCGTCGTCTTGCGCATCGACCAGGAAACCGGGGGGTTGAAGCAAGTGGGGCAGCCCGTTCACATCCCCATGCCGGTCTGCATCCAGATGACCCGTTGGATCTGGAAGCCTGGACGGGAAAAGGATTGATCGCGAATTGCCCGTGCGTCATGGAAAAGGATGCGTCCGTCGTGCTAGAGTCGGCCTTTGATTCAAGTTCTTCCGGGAAAGGCTCAGGACATGAAGGCACGGATTGTCGAACGTCTGGCGCTTGCCCTCCTTGTCATCGCCTGCACGCGGGCCGCCCCGGCACAATCGCGGCAGGCCGAGGAGGGCTCTCCGGCGGAGCATCTGCCCGCTTGGATCACCCGGTTGACTCTCTTCGGAGAGCGGGCCGATTTCTCGCGCGACGGCCGCCGCGTCGTGTTCGTCGAGAAGACCTTCGGCGACGTTTACGAGGTCGACCTCCAGACGCGGCAACCCCGGCTGCTCACCGGCTTTTATCCGCACCACGGCTACACGCGGGCCCTCTACCTGGCCAACGGAGATATCCTCCTCTCCGGTCCGGCGCGGTTCGATCCGGAACATCCCGGCGACGCGCGCGTGCAGTGCTTCCTCTCGGTGCTGGGCAAGGACCTGCGCAAGCCTCCCACTCCCCTGGGAGCCAAGTGTTCCGAGGGCCCGGCGGTTTCTCGAAAACGAATGCACATCGCCTGGACGCACGTGAGCGCCCAGTATCCCGACTCGATGCCAGGGGGAAGCTCGCGCATCCACGAGGCCGACCTGGTGGTTGACGGCGGCGTTCCACGGCTGGCCCGGCAAAGACTGGTGCTGGACAGCCGCGACTTGCCGTTTCGCTGCACTTTGGAAACCCAGAACTTCCGCCCTCTCGACGAGCAAGAGCTCACCTTCAGCGCCTACGGGCACGACGGCACCGAGGTCTGCGGCGTGGACCTGGCGACCGGGAAGATCAGGAATTACTCGAAGGCGCCCAAGCAGTATGACGAGCCGGAAGGGATCTTCCCGGACGGCGCGTTCACCTGCGTGGAGTGTGACCGCGAAAACGACGCCCACCGGCAAGGCGCGAACTTCGTCGACATCTGGAAACTGGCCCTCGACGGCTCGGGCCGCACCGAGCGTTTGACCCACTTTACCCGCTATCCGGGCTACAAGGCGTCCAACCCCGTGATCAGCGACGACGGCCGGTTCATGGCCTTCCAGATGGCGCGGTCCCGCGACCCCGCGGGAGTCGGCTATGGCATCTTCCTCTATGACCTGAAACACGCCGGCGGCCCTGGCGAAAGGAGATGAACCAGAGGAAGAATCCGGACGCGTGGAGGGGGCTCGACAACCCGCGACCCTCCGAATACTGATGTTTGATCGGAAGGACTCCTCACAACATTTCTATCAGTCAAATGAACACTCGCTTAATGAATCAGGCGATCGCGATTGATGCCCCGGGACCGGGGCGGGAACGTCAGGCCAAGCTCGCGGCGCTGCTTTTTTCGACGGCCGAGGTTTCGGGGCGCGCCCGACGCGTTTACGAGGCCATGCTCGAATCGTCGGCGCAGATCCGGTCGCCCAATTTCACGGTGATCGGCACCGACGACCTGGAGCGGATGTTCGCCCTGTACGACCGCGAGTTCTTCCGCGGACTTCTGGGCGAAATGCTCGTGGAAGATCGGGCTCACCCCATGGCGTTCCGGTTGTCGCGCCGGCTCACCCGGGCAGCCGGCCAGACAGTCCGTCAGATCCACCGCCTGCCGGCCGCTGGCCGGACCGCCGAGCGCGTCGATTACGAGATCTCGGTCTCGACGACACTCCTGTTCAGCACCTTCCAGAACGTCGAACGCGACGTGATCGTCGGTGGCCTGGTCTGCCATGACCGACTGGAGGCGCTGCAGCGGATCTTCGAGCACGAACTCCTGCACCTGGCCGAGTTTCTCGGCTGGGGACGTTCCAGTTGCTCGGCCGAGAACTTTCATGCCCTCTCGCGGCGGATCTTCGCGCACGAGGGGGTTTCTCACGATCTGGTCACACCCCGTGAGCAAGCGGCGGTCGCGTTCGACGTCCGCGTCGGCGATCAGGTTTGCTTCGAGATCGAGGGCAAGACCTATCATGGCCGGGTCAACCGGATCACCCGCCGCGCTACCGTCCTGGTCGAGAGCCCGCGCGGCGAGCATTTCTCCGACGGCCGGCGATACCTGACCTATTACGTCCCCGTGCCGCTCTTGCGCAAGCGAGGCTGACCTCCGGCAATTCGATTCGGCTCATGCGTCCCGTATCAATCGCCAAGCCATTCCTTTCGCCGCGCTTTCTGGGCCTCGGTGGCATCGGGATGCGGCTCGAGCCCCCACTCGCGGGGCGGCTCCTGGCCGAAGGTGGCATCGAGCCGCTGGAGCCGGTCGCGGCGCGAGATCAGGATCGAAACCTGCTCGCCAGGACGGAAGCACTCCATCCGCCTGGACCACTGGTCGAAGGTGACCCGATCGTCGCTGATGGCCAGGATCTCATCACCTACGTTGAAGCCCGCGGAGTAGCCCGGGGTGCCCCGCTTGACCTGGGTGACGACAAAGCGGCCCTGATCGTTCTTGGTCACCAAACCCAGCCAACCCTTGGGCGGCTTGTTCGCGTTATTGTTCTTCTTTTCATCCTTGGCGAAACGGAGCCCGAACCAGTCCAGCGCCTCGGCGTAATCAAGCTCCTCGGTCGTTTGCAGGACCTTGTGAAACCAGGCTGACAGGTCGAGCCCCGAGACTTCCTGGGCAACGGCCTGGAACTGCTCGGCCGTGAAGCCTCGAGGCCCGGAATAGCGGGAGTACGCCAGTCGCATCACGTCGTCGAGGCTCTTTCGGCCGTCCGTCGCCCGGCGAATCCTGGCATCGAGCAGGAAGGCGACTACCGCGCCCTTGACGTAGTAGCTGATGCCGGAGTTGGCCGTGTTCTCGTCGCGGCGATAAAACTTGATCCAGGTGTCAAACGACGATGATTCCAAGGGCTGGACCAGCCGGCCGGGCGTGGTCTGAAGCCGTTCGATGTCGTTGGTGCTCTTGTCGCTCTCCGACCCGGGCGAGGGCGGGTCGCCGGCCAGGTACTCCTCGACGGAACAGAGCCCCGCGCGGCGGACCAGGAGACGATCGTAGTAGCTGGTGATCCCCTCCGCGACCCAGAGGCTGGGCGTGTAAACCTCGTTCTCGTAGTCGAACGGTCCCAACTCGACGGGACGCAAACGCTTGACGTTCCAGGTGTGGAAGAACTCGTGGCTGACCAGGTTGAGCCATGAGAAGTAGCCCGACCGGGTCCGGGTCGCCCAACGGCTGGCCATTAGCACCGTCGAGTTCTTGTGCTCGAGCCCTCCACCGCTCTCGGTCAGCAGGTTGAAGAACACGTACTTCTCGTACGGCAGAGAGCCCCAGAATGACTTCTGCGCCCGGACGATGGCCTCGACGTCGCGGGCCGAGCGCGGACCGTCCCAGAGGCCGTTTTCTCCCTCGTTGACCAGGAAATGAGGCACACCGTCCACTTGAAACTCATGGATCGCGGGATTTCCCGCGTAGAGGGGAGAATCCACCAGCGTATCATAATCCGCCGCCCAGTAGTGGTTTGGGGCGTGGTCGGAGGCCTCGGGAAGACCGCTTTGGCTCGTGCGCCAGCCAGCCGGCAGGACGAGCCTCACATCGTGAGGTCGAGTCTCGCGTCCGGCAAGCGTGAGAAATGTCGCCGCACCGTTGAGAAGCGCGAACGATCCGTCCACCCAGTTTCCCTGCACCGACATCGTCCGGGCATAGACGCGATAGGTCACCGTGATCTCGCCGGCACCTGCCGTCTTGATCCTCCAGCGGTTCTTGCGGACCTTCGAGATCGAGAGAGGCGAACCGTCCGGTCCCGTGGCCGACAGTTCCTCCAGGTGGCGCGCGTATTCCCGAACGAGGTACGAGCCAGGCGTCCAGACAGGCATCAGCAGCTCGACATCGGCCCTTCCATCGGTCGGGACCTTCGCCTCGACGTGGATGTAATGCGTTCGGGGCTCCGGGAATTGCAGAATGTAACGTATCGGCTCGGCTGATCCGGCAGTCTTCGGCGCTAAGAGTGTCATGAAGAGCCCAGTGACAAGAAGGTTGCTAGTTGCTAGTTGCCGGAGTCTTTTTCACCTTCACTGACAACTGACATCGGATCGATCACGCCGCATTGACCAAGCCGACCTCGCTTCCGGGCCGTCTGATCCCCTGGCTGGAACGGCGGATCCTATCAATCAAAGTTCCCATCTTAGAAGCTACCCCCGCGGGAAATCTACCGCGATCGCGCAGGCCGGCGCATCACCGCTCACTCAGAACGAATCGCTCCTCGAGAAGGCTCGATCTCTTCCGAAATCGACGCTCACGATCATCGTGATTGCACTGGGTGGGAAGAATGGATAGAATCGCTAAGCCTGCTAAAATGTAATCTCGGTATTGTGGAACCGACCAGGTTTTCTCGACTGCCAGACACGGTACTGCCGTGGTCGTGATCGTGTGGCCACCATGAAGTTGCGACACAGAGAGGAGCGATCGATGAAATGGATGCTGGCTGGTGTTCTGGCCATCCTGTGCTCAATGCTGGGGGAAACCGTCTGGGCCCAGCAAAGCCGTGCGTGCTCGGGGGAGTTGGTTGGCGACGGTCAACCTGTTTACTACGAAGGCGTTGAGACTCAGACAATCTCCGGAGGGTTCTTGTCGACCACGCCCGTTGTTGCCGGCGGTTCCGTGACAGGCCAGCCGCTTGGGTCCGGTAATACCGTCAATCAGCCGGGAGCCCAGGGCGGACAGGTGGCCCCGTATAGCTATTGGGTTGGGCATCAAGGTCCCGCAAGGACTTACGCTCCTTATGGTGCAGTCGACCAGTTTCCCTTCCAGGGCCGACCTTATGGCAGCCCGAGTGACCGCTGGTCCTGGTACTACATGGGGGGTGGAAACAGCCGGTATCTCACCCGGTACTACTATCCACCGCTGCCGTAAGAGGCGGAGCTTCTCCGAGTGACTTGGGATTGAAAGGAACATGAAGAGCGACTAAGATTATTTGCCGCGTTGGTAAGTTGCATCACTCCTCGATTGGAAGCGCGGCCGGTGATACCTTATGTCGAGAGAATTTGGGGCGTGATTTTCACATCTGGTTCTGCCTGGTTATCTCTCCAGTAGCATCCATCAGAGGAGACATCTGCGCGTAGGAGGACACGGATGAAGAGCATGTGGAAGCGTTTGTGGTTTTTGGCAAGGACGCTCGGATTGATCCTGATCCTGGCCGGTATGACAAGCTTCGCACGAGCTGACGAGCAGGTTCCGGAGATCGACCCTGGATCGATGGCCAGCGCACTGACGCTCTTGTGCGGCGGCGTGTTGATCCTCACCGGGCGCCGCAAACGATCGTAGCCTCCTAATCCCGTGCCCACGGGTTCCTTCGAGGTGGTGCGATCGTGGTCATCGAGTCGGGAAACCTGACATTCGCGATCGGCAGGACAAACCGATTGCCGGGAGGTTGGTTTCAGCCGGCGTGGCTTCTCCTTCTCATCGGAGAAGTCATCGCTCTCTCGCTGTCCTTTGATGTCAACATCCCGGCGGTGGCGAACCAACCGAGCCTCATTGTGCGCTGGGTTGCCGGGTCGTCCCTGCTCATTCGCCTGGGAATCTGCCTGGGAACCATTGCCGCGATGGTGCTCTTTTGCTCGGCCCCGTCGCGCCGGGAGCTGGCGGAACTCTATCGACTCTCGTCGCCTGGCCGGCGGTCGTGGGCGCGCATCGCCGCGCACATTCTGGCGTACGCGGTTTTTTTCTGGTCAACCGGAAGACTGATCTCGGGCATGTCCCGTTCCTCGGACCAGACCCTGCCGGTGCTTTTCTGGCTTGGTTGCGGCGTGGCGACCCTTGTCACCTGGCTGCTGGCGGCAATGCCGATTGAGTTCTGGTTGTGCCTGGTCCGACAAGGCTGGAACGTGCTGCTGGCTGGCATCGTGCTCGGCCTCGTCGCGCTCCATTTCGGTCAATCCACCGGTCGTCTCTGGCACGCGTTTCACGGTTGGACCTTCCACACCGCCAGCATCGTGCTGGGGATGATGAGCGATTGCGTGGTCAGTCGTCCGGAGTCTTTCGACCTCGGAACTCGCGACTTCACGGTCAACATTGCTCCGGTCTGTTCCGGGTTCGAGGGGATCGGGCTGATCTGGGCCTTCCTGGGAGGCTATCTGGTCCTGCATCGTCAACACCTGCGGTTCCCCCAGGCGCTCTGGCTTTTGCCGATCGGTACGGTCGTCATCTGGTTTTTGAACGTGCTGCGGATCGTCGGTCTGGTGATGGTCGGCACGTGGGGTCATTCGAAAGTCGCGCTGGGAGGATTTCATTCTCAGGTCGGATGGCTGGCTTTCAACCTTGTCGGGCTTGGGCTGGTTGCAATCTCTCGGCAAGTTGAGTTCTTCTCCAGGCGCCGTCCCGCGGAAGAATCACGGTCTGTTGAGTCAACCAATCCCACAACCGTTTACCTGGCGCCTCTGCTCTGCGTTGTTGCCGTGGCGATGATCACTGGGGCCATGTCCGATGGAGTGTTTGACCGGCTGTACGGGGTCCGCGTCGTCGCGGCGATCGGTTCACTCTGGCTGGGCCGCCGCGCCTGGAACGGCTGGAAGTGGACATGGTCGTACTCGGCGGTCGCAATCGGCACGCTGGTGTTTCTGCTCTGGATGATTCTGGAACCGACCGTGGATGGCGCCTCGCCCAGTGCTCGGGCAATTCCCCGGGCCTTGCAGGCGATGCCGCCCTGGGCGGCCGCCTTCTGGTTGACCATGCGGCTGGTGGGAGCGGTGATCACCGTCCCCCTCGTCGAGGAGCTGGCTTTTCGGGGATATCTCGTCAGGCGACTCATCGCGGCGGACTTCGAGACCGTTCCATTCACGAGATTCACCTGGCCGTCGTTCCTGTTCTCCTCCCTCGTTTTCGGAGCGATGCACCAGCGCTTCTTGGCAGGGAGCATCGCGGGACTGCTCTACGCTCTCGCCGTCCAGCGGCGAGGGAGACTCGGCGATGGAGTCCTCGCTCACGCGACCACGAACGCTCTGATCGCCGCGTTCGTCCTCGCCACCGGGAAGTGGTCCCTCTGGAGCTGACACGCAAGCGAGAATCCTCACCACCAGTAAAATCGGCAAGACCTCACGCGGAATGGTCTGATCTCCAGAGCCTGAGGTTTGAATCAATCGCGTTCACGAGCCATGTACCACTTATGCCGGTCTTACCTGCGCGAAAGACCGGCGCAAGACAAGGATCTTCCTCCCATGCGTCCTCACCGTCTCAGTTCAGCAGGCCAGCGCCGCGGATCCCTGTACCGGAGTCGGGTGGCGAATCTTGAAATCTGCGAACCACGCGTCCTTCTGAGCGGCGCTACCAGCTTCCTCCAGGGTGTCGTTTCCGTGAGCGGCACATCACAGGGGCTGGCCGGAGCGACGGTCCTGCTGCACAAGCTGGATTCTCCCTCGATTCCCGACCAGTCGGTGACGACGGGCGCCAGCGGCGTGTATCTGTTTCAGAACCTGCCGAGCGGCGAGTACCAACTGACGGAAACGCCCCCGGCAGGTTACGTGAACGACACTCTCCCCGTCCAGACTGCTTCACCCCTCACGCCGATCAGTAATCCCAATACCTCCTCGAACTCCGTGGACGTTCTGCTTGGCGATCCGTCACAACTGCTCATCAGCTATCCCTCGCACAACAAGGAAGAACTCGTCGTCAACAACAACGGACTCACCCATGACTCGCTCGTCGGCCAGTTGAACATCACGGTGACCGAGACCGACACCAATTACACCTCGCCTCTCTTTCCATCGTTCTGCGTCGACTTCTACCGTGACATCAACACTGGCGACACGAGTCGTCCCTACTCCATGACGCCTCTGGATCAGGCCCTTTCCGCCGACACGAACGTCACCAATCCACAAAACATCAGCGCCATCGCTTACCTGTATAACACGTATGGGGCAACCTGGAGCACCAACCCCTCCCAGTACGTGCCGACCGCGGAAGCCGTCGGGCTTCAGCTTGCCATCTGGGAGCTGGAATACGAACAGAACCCGGCGCCGTACGACGTGCTGACGGGCAGCTCTTACGTCCACAATCTGGACGCGTCCTCTCCTGAAGTCCAGTACGCCCAGAGCTTCCTCACTCAGGCCGCAACCTACATGAGCCAGAGTTCCGGCTCAGAGAACGAACTCGCCCTCTACCTCAGCGGCCTGCCGACCTCGAGCGTGCCCGCGGGGTACCAGGGCCTGATCGCGCCGGAAAGCCTCAACTTCGCCAACCAACCGAACCTCAATCCCAGCCTGCCGGCCACGCTCTCCGGCGTCGTCTACGTCGACACCAACAACAACGGCCAGTACGACAGCGGCACCGACACGCCGCTGGCCGGCGTCGTCATGACGCTGACAGGCACCGATACGGGCGGCAATACGGTGCACCTGACCACCACTACCCTTGCGAATGGAACGTACACGTTCTCGGGAGTGCCGGTCAGCAACGCCGCGGGTTACACCCTGACGGAGGCCCCCACTCCCGCCTACGGTGAGGGAACCAATACACCGGGAACCCCAGTCAACGGGACCGTTTCAGGCGATACGATCAGCGCGATCTCGGTCGCGTCCGGGGCCGTGCTGACCAACTACAACTTCGGCGAGGTCGCCGGTTCCTTGACCGGCGTCGTCTACGTCGACATCAACAACAACGGCCAGTACGACAGCGGCACCGACACACCCGTAAGCGGGGTCGTGATGACCCTCACCGGCACCGACGTGAGCGGCCACTCCGTTGACCAGACCACCACCACCGCCGCCAACGGCACGTACGACTTCACCGGCCTCGTGGCCAGCAATGCCGCCGGTTACACGGTCACGAGAGCGGCACCCGTCTCGCCCTATGTCCTCGCGACCGATACACCCGGCGTCCCCGCTAACGGCACGGTTCTCGGTGACGGGATCTCGTCCATCAGCGTCGTCGGCGGCGGCAACCTCGTCAGCTACAACTTCGGTCAGATCGTGCGAACACAGCCCGCACTTCCCATCACCCTCGGCGGAACCGTCTTCGTCGAGTCCGACAACGACGGTATCCAGCAGACTGGCGAGGCTGGCGTCGCCGGCATCACCATCACGCTGAGCGGATTCGACAACACGGGCCAGACGGTGAACATGGTCACGACGACCAACAGCCAGGGACAGTACACATTCAATGTCGCCAAACCCGGAACGTACGTGGTCACCGAAGGGGCAACGCCCGGTTACATCCAGGGGAAGGACACCCCGGGAACAGCAGGTGGAACCGTATTCGGCAACTCGATCACCGGTATCGTCCTCACAGCCGGACTCAGCGCGACCGGCTACAACTTCGCGCTCCTGCACCCCGGCTCCCTGTCGGGATACGTCTACTACGATGAGAACCAGAACGGCGTGATGGACGCACCCGATTACGGCATCGCCCACGTGACCGTGACGCTTGAGGGGACCAACGACCTGGCGCAATCGGTGCAAATGACGACGGTCACGAATGACGATGGATTCTATTCCTTCGGCGGCCTGCGTCCTGGAACCTACGAGATCATCCGGACGCACCCCGCGATCTTCATCGATTACCAGAACAACGTGGGCAGCCTGGGCGGCATCGCCGGCAAGGATTCGATCTCCGGCATCTCGCTGCCAGCTTGCGGGCAGGGAATAAACTACGATTTCGGCGAGCTTCAGACCAAGACCTGCAACTTGCGCAATCTGGCACTCTCCGTGGGCAACCTCTTCTACCACTTCGAGCGGTCGTACCAGGCCAGCCCGATGACGATCGCAAAGCACTATCCCAAGCTCGTGCCGTACCTGGCGGCGGGGAGAGTGCCCTTCGGCATCGCTCCGTTCCCCAAGGCCGCGCTTGCGTCGTACTGGGTCCCCGAACTCGGCACCAAGCCGATCAAGGTTTATCCCGTGAAGGGTGTCAGTCCGGCCGCCCATCCCCAAGGGCCGCCCAAGGCGCGGGTAAAGCCGGCCCGGCTGCATAAGTGACGAAAGCCGGGTCTCCCGTCGTTCGTCACTTGCCGCGCACGTCGGAGTCTGGGCGTACCCAGGTGCGCGAGGCCGTGCCGCCCCGATAATTCTTCCACTGACGGAACCGCTCTCCCAGGGGGGTGTAGGCCAGGAACGCTCCGTCCGGCGAGACCGCCCCGTCCACGCCGCTGGGAACGGGAATCCTGGCCGGAACGCATCCATCAATACCAATGGTGAACAACGGAAAATACATTTTTATGAAGACTGATCACTGCGACGCGAAGAGAACCTTGCCGTCGGGGGTGAAGCCACGAACGAGATCGTCGCCAGGATGCCAGGTCAGGCGCTCCGGTTCACCCCCTGCCACCGGCATGACGTAGACGTCGACATTGCCGTCGTAATTGGCGGTGAAAGCGACGTGCTTGCCGTCGGGGGCGAAGCATGGGCTTTGCTCCACTTCCGGGTGCGCGGTCAACCGGCGGACCCCGGGTTCATCGGGACGGGCGATCCAGACGTCAACGGCATAAAG
>JBMFUH010000087.1:0-13022 GCA_049966735.1 Isosphaeraceae bacterium | reverse complement strand
GGCGCGCTCGATCAGGCGGCGCAGCATTCGCAAGACGCCGACGTGAAGCAGGCGCGGTGGTCCCGGGCGATCGATCTGCTCGACGTATTCAACAGGGAAAACACGGGCCATCCTCGCTCGCGCGAGTTTCAGCTTCAAGCCGGCGTCTTTCGGTGGGCGCAAGGGCAGAGCTGGGGCGAGCTCAAGCAGCTCAATCCGGGCGATGCAAAGTCGATCGAACGAGCGAAATCAGCGCTGGACGACGCGATCGCGCGGTTGAAAGCGATCTCGCTGGAGGGCGTCGAGAACGTGCTGGCGGACAACGTCCGCTTCCGCCTGGCCCGGGCCCTGGCCGATCGCGCGGAGCTGGAGCCGGCCTCGTCCGACCTCCGGCAGGCACAGGAAAAGAGCGCGCTGGAATTGCTCCAGCAACCGGTCACGGAGCCCGGTTTGCAGGGCTTTACCGGCTTGCTCAGGGCCGAACTCTTGCGCCGGACGGGAAGGCCCGCCGAGGCGGCCGTGATACTCGATGCGGCAGCCAAGACGACCCCTCCGCCGCCGGAGGTGGAAACCCTCGATGTCCGCCTGAAGATCCTCGCCAGCGAGCGGAAGTACACGGAGGCGGTCCAGGCGATCAACACCTCGCATCTGGCGGAGCCGGCCAAGAAGCTGGAGCTGGTGCGGCTGCGTCTGAACGAGCTGGCCGCGTTGCCTGCTGGTGTCGATCGCTTCTCCGTCGAGAAGGAACTGTTCGAGCTTTTGCGCGACATGCTCAAGGAAAAGACGGGCCAGACCAGGCTGGCGCTCGTGGCCCTGGGAGCACGCGCGATCGATCCGGCCCCGCGCCACGAGCCCTATGTCTGGGACATCCTGGCCGAGGCGAAGGAGCTTTACGGCGACGTGCAAGGGGCGGCCGCGATGGAAGAGCGGGCCGCCAAGCGCGCCTTGGAGCAAGCAAGGCCCGAGATCGCGGCGAGGTTCCGGATGCGCGGAGGAGGCTTCTTGTTTCAGGCGGGACGGTTTGCCGAAGCCGACGCCCTGCTCTCTCGGGTCGCTGACGATCCCCAGGCAGGCGCCCAGCGCGCCAGGGCCGGCATGCTGCGCTGCCTGGCTCGCGGCCGGGCCCTCGCCGCCAGGGCCCCGGGCGCGACGCCCGCCGGTTATGCCCGGGCGCTTCAGGCTCAGATCAAGAACTTCCCCAAGGAGCCCACCACCGACGAGGCACGCTGGCTGCTCGGTTCGCTCATGATGGCCGCCGGTGAGCGAGACAAGGCCCAGACGCTCTGGAAGGACATCACGCCCGGCGCTTCCCGCTGGGTCGACGCCCAACTGGCCGTGGCCGAACTCGAGCGGAAGGCCATCGAATCCGAGCTCAAGGTCGGCGACCATGCCGCGCTCATGGAAGGTTATCGTCGGGCTGCGCGGCATCTCGACGTCTGCCTGGACCGAGCCCGCAACGACGGCGACCGGATTGCCCTCTGGCTGGCGCAGGTCCGGTTGAACGTGGTACCGATAGTCGGCCGGCCGCAGTTCGCGCTCGCCTTGCTCCAGCGGCTGGACCGGATGACGCTCTCTCCGATCGACCGCTACCGGACCAGACTTCTCCGGATGATCACGCTGGTTGAGGTGGGACCTCCTTACCTGGAAGCGGAACGCGAGGCTCAAAGCCACCCGACCTGGGCCGAACCCTCCGCCCGGAGCGCCTTCCTGGACGCCGCCCGTCTGATCGACGAGTGCGCCGCGCACTCTGATGTCGTTCTCGCCCAGCGGCGGTTCGGCCTGATTCTCCGGCTCTTGCTCCAGCCCGTGGTCCGGGACGCCGAAGACGACCGGTGGACCGCCGAGGAGAAAGCCGAGTTCAAACTGCGGCTCACGCGCGCTTATCTCTTCCTGGGTGACGAAACGGGAGCGCGCCTCACGCTGCGAGGCTGGCCCGGTCCCCCGCAGTCTGCCAGCGACGACCTGCTGAGCGACCTGGCCGACACCTACAACCGGCTCGAGGCCTACGAGCTGGCCATCGACGTCGAGCGGCTGCGCTGCAAGAACCTGACGGCCGGCTCGCCTCCCTGGTTCGAGGCCCGCTACGGCCTGGCTCTGGCCTATTTCCGCTCCAGCCAGCTCAAGGAGGCGGCCCAGCTCATCGACGCCACCGCCATCCTGCACCCCAATCTGGGCGGCGGAACGATCGAGAAGAAGTTCATCAAGCTCCGCCAGCGCCTGGGGGCGAATCCGTGAGAGGAAATTCACCGGATTGGGGCGAGTGCGCTCGCCCAATGTCTCAGACGACAGCCTTTTTCGCGGTCTCTCGCGCGATGTCTACCAAGCCGCGCAATGCAGCATTCACGGACTCGGAGTCGGGAAAGAACTCCGCGACATCAGGCGAGAGCCTGACGAGGTTTGTCCCTTCGGCGTATCGATCGGCGTACTTGCCCCGCACGCCTTGGCTGAAATCGTATTCGGCCAGCATGTCCGGATCGCGCTTGGCTTCAGTTGCCTTTTTCATGATCTTTCCTCTCGCTTCGCGTGGCCACTCGCGCGCTGATCATGCGAATTGCCAGCATAACCTGCTAACCGCCGAATCGTAGAGCGGATCTGGCTCCGCCCTCGCAGTGATCTGACCAGATTCAGCACCCGCCGGCAGCGGACCGCCGTACAGATCGGTTCGCGGCGGCTTGACGGATGACGGCTGCGCCGGATTTGCCGGCGCGCTCGACTTGTGTTCCTGTCCGGCGACCGGCCTCGGCGCAGCGGCGATTACCGACATCCCCACGCAGACCAAACCGACGGCCAGATGCCTCATGACTGATCTCCATCGTGATCCGGTCGCGATCACCGTTCTCAACCCTCAAGCCGACTGCCAGTCAACCCCGGCCATCAACCCGGCGATGGAGAGATCCTCATCGAGTTCCGGCCAGTGCAGGCCGATGCCTCCTCCACCGATCTCATAGCGAGCGCGCTGCTCCGGCGTGGCGGCATGCAGGACCGGAAACCAGGCCAGGGGCACGGATAAGACGCGGCCGCCCGTGAAGGCCACACGCATCATCGTGTCGTCGAACTCCACCGATTTGGCGAGCGCCGTCGCGGGAACGTAGGCTCGCGTATGCTTCGTCTGCGCACTAGCCGAGGTGCTCATTCCCTGCCTCCAGGAACACAAGCTGATGCTGTTCCACAAGCCGCTCGATCTCAGTCAGTTCACTCCCGTTGAAACCGTGGTTGGAGGCCAGGGCGACTGGAGCGAGCCAGAACTTGGCTTCGTCCTCCGCCGCTTTGACGTGGATGTGAGGAGACTCATTACCCTCGTTGCTGAAGAAGAAGAATCGCAAGCGCCCGATCCGCAAAACAGTCGGCATCGGCTTCTGTTCCCTGGCGAATCGTGAAGCGGCGGTGAATTGCAACGTTCCCTTTGCGAACCCCAACGTCAGCTTATACGCGCAAACTGCCCACCCATTTGTTCGGTCGACCGTTGAAAAATCATTGAGGCGATCTACGACATGGCACGGATCCCGAACAGCCGCACATTCGAGCTTTTCACACTCTTCCCGTGTCGCTGGGACCTCCTGGCCCGTGCTGTCTCGATAGATCGTCAAGGCGGCAGAGATAGCGTCCTTCTTGAAGAAAAGGGGCTCATCGAGCAGGTCTGGCGTGAGAGGGGCGTTGCCGAGAACCGGCCAGACGCCACGGGGCACAGCGTAGTTCATCACCCACAAAACAAAGGCAACAGGAGCACGCAAGATGTCGTCGAGCAGAGCGATCTCGTCGCTGCGAAAATTGTAAAAAGCAATGAGTGGCTCCCGAAGAACTCTGCCGTAACCGAACTTACCATCCCCCAAAGGGATGGCAACCACGTCGCCGATGGTACGACGGATCTTCCTCCCGCGCATCGTTACACCCTACCTTGCGAATCGATTTATCGATTTCAATCAGTAATTGTAGGGTGGACAGTACCCACTTTACAATTTACCATCACCGGGGGCTTTAGGGAGCTCACCTGGCCGGTCCAGACTGCCACGCCGCCCCGCGATCCCCCTGTTGGGATCGCGCAGCTCCGTCAAGGTGCCCCAACACAGAGCGCGATCGCCGAGGCGAGGTCGTCGGCTTGAGCGTCTGTGACGCGACCCAGCAAGCGAACGAAGCGGGACTGCGAGACGGACTTGGTTTGAAACGCATCGGCTCCTGAATTCTTGGTCAGCCCATTGGTTGATGAGGCGGGCAAGTCGACGATCCAGGGATAGTTCGCGTACTGGGGCTTCCAGTCCGTGATTGGAACGACCATTCGCAAGGGAAGACGCCCGATCGCGTCCGTGCTGATGACAACGGCCGGTCGAAGCTTCTTGATCTCGGCTCCCACCGCGGGATCGAAGTCGACCAGCCAGACCTCACCTCGTCTCGGTGCTGGAGCTAGCGCCATACAGGTCACCCTCGCCGAAAGCTTCAAAGGCAGTCAGTTGAGGATCCTTCCGGTAGTCTTCCTCGGCACGAGCAGCGGCGGCTTCCATGATCGCGTTCCGCTGGGCGGGAGGAAGCCTCCGCAATTCGGCTGCCGTCCACCTTCGACTCGGTGGCATCGTCATCTCGACATTCATGATGAACTCTCCGTGTTTCGGCCTCGCTCAAGCACCCCAAGAAGGATCATTTTATGTTATGTTCGAACTGATGATCAAACGGCATCCATCACTCATGTCGGCTGATATTCACGGCAACACCGACCTACTGGTTTTCACGGCCGCGATCCTCGACCGCGAAGAGCCGGACACCTCGTGGTTCCGCGTCTGGTCTTCGAGTGCAGCCAGGTATTCGCGGATCGCGTCACGTATGTTCTCGAGCGCCTCCTCTTCCGAGTCCCCCCTCGGACCAGCAACCGGGTAGGCCAGGAACCGAGACGCTGATCCCCTCGTCGTTGCGGTGCAACACAACCTTGAATCGCATGGCGAACTCCCGATTTCATGATATCCATATCCGGGGCCTTCGCCTATCCTTCCAGCCCGTGACCGACCTTATAAATCGCCCGCTGGCAGGTGAGGAAAGTCCCTTCATTCGGGCCTATGAATCGCCAGCGCCTGCCGCAACTCCCTGCCGATCTCCTCGATGGCCGCCTTGCCCTGGTCGAAGAACGGGTAGCGGCGGATGAAGCTGTGGATCATGCCCTCATATCTGCGGATCTTCACATGAACACCGGCGGCTTGAAGCTGGCCGGCGTAGTGCTCGCCCTCGTCGCGGAGGACGTCAAACCCGGCCGTGATCACAAAGGCCGGCGGCAGGCCGGTCTTGTCGGTCGCCTGGCAGGGAGAGGCATGAGGGTGCCAGCGATCGTCGAGCTTGGGAACGTAGTGCTCCCAGTACCAGGCCATCTCGCCGCGGGTCAGGAAGTAGCCCTCGGCAAACTGGCGATAGGAGGCGTTGTGCAGGTTGAAATCGGTGATCGGATAGATCAAAAGCTGAAACGCCAGATGTGGTCCTCCGCGATCGCGCGCCATCAGGCAGGCGACCGCGGCGAGGTTGCCCCCCGCGCTGTCTCCTCCAACGGCGACCCGCGCGGGGTCTCCGCCAAACTCCGCCGCGTGCGCGACCACCCAGGCCGCGGCGGCGTGGGCGTCTTCCGCGGCCGCGGGAAAGGCATGTTCGGGGGCCAGGCGGTAGTCGGCCACGACGACGATCAAGCCCGCGGCATTGGCGATCGCCCGGCAGACCCCCTCGTGTGATTCGAGGTTGCCCAGCACCCACCCGCCGCCGTGGAAGTAGACGAGCACCGGCAGCGCCCCCTGCTCTGCCCCTTCCGGTTTGATGATCCGGATGCGGATCTCGCCTCCCGGGCTCGGAATGCGTCGATTCTCCACGCCGGCCACCCGGGGCAGCGATCCTAAGAACTGCGTCGACATGTTCATCTGGGCGCGCGCCTGGGCGACCGTCTGCTCCTGGATCGGCGGCAACTGCGCCTGGGCCAGCCGGTCCAGAAAGTCCTTGACCTGCGGGTCGAGCTCCATGGTCGGGCCTCCTTGTTGCCGTCTTCTTCGCGCCTACCTGTTCCTCGCCGGTTCAGCGTGCTTCGCGTCCTCAATTGGCTGGCCGAGCGCATCGACCGGAGATCGAATCTCAATGGGCAGCGGATCGAGCCGGGCGATGAGGTCGGGAATGTCGTAGTACCGCAAGACGCCGGGAATCACGCTGCCGAGCTGGTCGCGAGAGACACCGCGGCGCACCACGTCGGCCCAGGAGACGAGGCAATGGTCGAGAACGATGCGGCGAATGAGTTGCGTGTCGTCGAGTACCGCGGCGTGCAAGACCGCCAGAGCGGAAGGCCCCGTTGCATCGATCTCGAAGCCAGGACAACGCGCTTCGCTGCTCTCTGCCTTGAGACTCGCGAGCAGACAGAGCAAATCCAGCACGCGCTGGCCTAGAAGCGGTCTGCCGATGTGCAGCGAGAGGAAGGCAGCCCGATCCTCATGCCCCAGAGGAGATTTCCGTCTCCCGCCCCTGTCGCTCAACCCTCGGAGATTCGCCAGCACAACCCGCCGACCGTGCCGCACGAGATCGTGAGTGAGACCCGCCGACGTCAATTCCGATGTCAAGTCTGATCCTAGCTTCACCACGATCGGCGCGGAGGAATCGGGCCATTCCGGAATCAGTTCGACGGACTCAAGCTGGATTCCCGGTTCGGGAGAGACCGTGAACTTCCTCACGCGGCAGAGATGCCCCGGGCGATCTTCCAGGACGCGGATCGATCGCGCGGAGGAACATCGGCCCGACAGCCCCAGAAGCTCCTTCATCCGCGAGCGAAACGCACTCGCCGTGGCCGTCTTGCAGAACCGCGAGCGCTCCGCGCGCAGCTCTCGTTCCCTCTCCGCGTTCAGGTCGAAGACCGAGACGCCGCCCAGGTCGCTCAGGACCTGGCCCGTCTTCGTGCACTGAAGCTCGCTGTCGGGCGCGATCGGCGATTCGCGCTCGGTGATGGCGTCGTCCTTGCCCAGCAGCCAGCGCCGCAGCCAGCGCGTGGCGGAAACCCGGCGAGGGCCCGTGAAGCCGTGCGGTTCATCGGATTCAAAGAGATCGACACGTTCGCCAAAGCCGAGCCGGCCGTAAAGCAGCTTGACCTCGCGGAACGTGTCCCACGCGCCCTGGATGTCGAAGAAGTCTTGCGTTCCCACGGAGAGCAAGGTCGGCTTCGGGGCGCGCATCGCCACATAGTCGGCATGATCCATCCCGGCAGCCACCTGGCCGGTGATGTTCTGCTCGGCGTCCTGGGGGCCGATCGTGGCAAAGAGCCGGTCCAGCGACGTGATGTAGCAGGAGGGGACGGCGGCGGCGATCCGCTCGTCGAGCGCCAACAGGTACGCGGTCATCGTCCCCCCACCCGAGTTTCCCGTGCAGCCCAGCTTTGACTTGTCAATCTCGGGGCGGCTGGCGAGATAATCCAGCGCGCGAAAGCCGTCCCAGATGCGGTACGCCGCCGCCTGGCGGCCGACCAGAAGAGCGCCGATGCCCGCCATCGTGTGCTCGGTCGTCGAGCCTTCGCGGATGGCCGGCTTTCCCTCGTCGTCAAGCCTCTGCGCCCGCTCACCCTGGCCGATCGGATCGTAGCAGAAGGCCGCCATGCCGTTTTTGGCAAGCAAGATGCAGATGCGCTGATATGTGTCTCCGGCCTTGCCGTTGGCCGTATGCCCGCAAGGGACGAGGACTCCCGGAAACGGCGGCTTGCCGTCAGGAAGATAGAGCGCCGCGGTGACATAATGCCTGGGCCGGCTCTCGAAGATGATTCGCTCGACTCGGTAACCGGAATATCGCTTGCTGCCGACGACTCGCGGATGCAGCGGCGTGCGTTCCGGCAGATCGCCCAGCGACTCGAGGAAAAACCGCTTCAGCTTTTTCTGCCGGGCCGCGATCTGCTCGGGCGTCTTGATCGCGGCGACCTCGGCCCTGCGCTGCGAGAGCAGGCTCGAGGCCTGTTTCGTAAGGAAGGCCTCGAGCTCGGCGATCGATGAGGGCTTGTTGGAAACGCTTTGCGCGGTCGCCGGGACGGCAAACCAGCTTGCGCAAAGCAGCACGATCACGTTGAACCTGATCATCGGCGGATGTTCCTGGAGGGGGTACCGCAACTCATGGGAGGTTGCTTTGCTTCCCAGGTGGAGCTACCTTCTCTTTCCCTGAAACCCTCATCCGCCGCCGCGCGGCACCTTCTCTTCAGGGGGAGAAGGGATGGTTCGAACCTTCTCCCTCGGGGAGAAGGTGGCCGAAGGCCGGATGAGGGTCGACTGTACGAGAGCCGTGGGGAATGAGCCAGCATCAACCGCCTAGGTTACCCTCCGGATGGAAGAGGCGATAGGTCATGAAGCCCCCGGCGAGGTTCACCACGTCGAAGCCGGCTTGCTTGAGTAGCAGCGTGGCCATGTATCCGCGCATGCCTACCCGGCAATAAACGGCCACGCGCTGGTCGCGGGGAACCTCGCCCAGCCGCCCGCGCAGCTCTTCAATCGGGATGTTGACCGCGCCAGGGATCTTGCCCTCGGCGTATTCCTTCGCGGTCCGTACGTCAATGACTGGCATCCGCGCGGCGTCCAGGTCCTCGACGTGAACCTGCTGGTAATCTCCCCGGATCAGGTTCGAGGCCACGAAACCGACCATGTTGATCGGGTCCTTGGCCGAGCCAAACTGAGGCGCGTAGGCCAACTCGATCTCCTCGAGGTCGAAGACCGTCATCCCTGCCTGGATGGCCGTCGCCAGCACGTTGATGCGGTTGTCGACCCCCTGGTTGCCCACGATCTGCCCGCCCAGCAGCTTGCCGGTTTTGGGCTCGTAGAGGACCTTGATCGCCATGAGCCGGGCGCCGGGATAATACTCGGCATGCTGGTTCGCGTGGATATAAACCTTCTCATAAGCCGTTCCGGCTCGCTTGAGCGCCTTTTCGCCCATCCCGGTCGTGGCGGCGACCAGGTCGAAGAAGCCGACGATCGCCGTCCCTTGGGTTCCGCGGTATCGGCTGGGGCGGCCGAAGATGTTGTCGGCGGCAATTCGCCCCTGGCGGTTCGCCGGCCCGGCCAGAGGCACCTGGGTGGGCGCGCCCGAGACGAAGTCCTGGATCTCCACCGCGTCGCCCACGGCGTAAATGAACGGGTCGCTCGTCTGCATCCGGTCGTTGACCTTGATCCCCCCGCGCGGGCCGACTTCCAGCCCCGCGTCGACGGCGAGCTTGTTCTCGGGCCGGACGCCGATGCCCAGCACCACGAGGCCGACGCTCCGCGACTTGCCCGACTTGAGCACGACTTCAATACCCCCGGCAGCCGGTCGGAACGCCTCGGCCGATTCGCTGAGCAAGAGCTCGACGCCCTTCTCTCGCAAAGCCTGGGCGATCGGCGCTGTCATCTCCCGGTCCAGCGGAGGCAAGACCTGGTCCTGCAATTCGACGACCGTGGTGGCGATGCCCCGCCTGAGCATGCTCTCCGCCAGTTCCAGTCCGATGAACCCCGCGCCGATGATCGCGGCCCGGGTCACGCCCCGATCGGTCGCCGCCTTGATCTTGTCCACATCGACCAGGTTGCGCAGCGTGAAAACGCCCGGCAGATCGAGCCCGGGGATCGGCGGCTGCAAGGGGGCCGCGCCGGGCGCCAGGATCAGGGTGTCGTAGCTCTCCTGGCTCGTCGAGCCTGTAGCCAGGCGCTTGACCGTGACGGTCTTCGCCCGCCGGTCGATCTTCACGACCTCGACCCCGGTCTGGACATCCAGCCGGTACCGGTCCTTGAGCACGCTTGGCTTCGTGACCAGCAGCTTGTCGCGCTCCACGATCTCACCGCCGATGTAGTACGGCAGCCCGCAGTTGGCGAACGAGGCGTCAGGCCCGCGCTCGAAGATCACGATCTCGGCCGATTCCGACAGCCTCCGCGCCCGCGCCGCCGCCGAGGCGCCACCGGCCACTCCACCGACAATCACCAGCTTCATCGCAGGACTCCAAGCTAGTCAACTGATTGGTTAACTAGACGTACAATAGCCTCACCGGCCGGGTTGTGTCAAACCCGGTTGTGCCGGAGAGCGAGGCAGCACATCAGTTGCTAAGATGTTAACAATGAATCGAGACATTCGCCCCCTATGCCTGGATGATCTCCCCGAGCTGAGCAAGTTTCTCACCACGGGTTTTCATGCGCCGGCCGAGGCAGACTTCGCCGCGCCGGAAGTCTTGCGCTGGAAGTACCTGGAGCCAATGGAGGAAACTCCCGGAGCGGAGAAGCCGGGTAACCAGACGGACGTCGCGTCCAGCCCGCGAAGTTACCTCGCGCGCGACAAGTCCGGGCGGATCATGGGACATATTGGCATCTGTCGGACGTTTTTTGAGGGACAGGCGATTGCCGCCAGCGGCGGCGGCGTGGCCACGATTCACATCATCGACTGGCTCGGGTCGCCGGAGCATCGAGCGGTCGGAATGAGCCTGATGCGGCGGGCGCACACGGGTGTCGCCACCCAGTTCGGCCTGGGGGTCAGTCCTTCGGCGCTCGTGGTGGGAGAGCGCGCCGGTTACGACCTGATCAGTCTCGTCCCGGCCTACACGCGCGTCCTTCGCGCCGGATACTGGTTCCGGACGGGCGGGTTGAGGCTGCACGAGCGCGCCTTGCGCCTGGCGAGAGATGTCGCGCTCAAGGTCCCGCGACCTCCGGCCCAGCCCCGAACGCACCTCATCCTCCGTGGAGTCTCGAACTTCGGACCGGAGATCGAGCCGATCGTGGCGCGGGCCAGGCAGAACATGATCCTGACGCGCCGCGACCCCGCCCGGCTCAATGCTTTCCTGCGCTTCCCCCGCCAGGCGATGTCGGGCTGGCACCTGCTGGACCAGACCGATCGTCTCCGCGGGTTCGCTCTGCTCAACCTTGTTCCGAAGGACGAGGGGCGGACGCGCACGGGCAAGATCGTCGACTGCCTGCTCGATGACGTCGACGCGTCGCTCTGGCAAGCGGCCTTTCGAGCGCTCACCGGAGAGCTGGCGCGCCAACGCGCCGATGTCGCCTTGGCCTACGCCAGCACGGGTTGGACGGTCGAGGCCCTGGACCGCTGCGGCTACACGTCGCGCTACTCGGTGAAGTTTCACATCCGCGATCGTCAAACCCTCATTCCCAGAACCGCAACCTTTCACCTCACCCCGCTGGAGGGCGATTATGCGTATACGTAAATCCTTGATGTGTAGCCATGATGGGAAAAACGCGTGGTCGGAGTGGATCTTCCATGCCAACCCCAGCCTGCGGGGCGTGACCTCACCACGGAGCTCCCTTGCCTGGTACAACTCAATCATGACATAATGGCCAACGGGCCAGCAGAGGAGGCGATGGTTCGCGACGGCAATCGATGGCGATTCTTGGGGACCCGGGAGCGGCGGGGATGAAGTTCTCGATTCGCGGGCTCTTCGCTTTTGAGTTCACGCTGTCTCTGCCGAATTTCTGGAAAAGAAAGCCGGCCGCGGGCGCGGCCCATTACGAGCTGGATCGATTCTTCATCGCGGGTTTCCAGTATCACGACGGCCCGGACCTCATCCACAAACTGGAGCCCGGCATGACGCTCGTGCTGGTCCACGAGCTGGACAATCCGCACGACCCGCGCGCGATCGCCCTGCGCTTCGCCGGCTATCACCTGGGTTACGTTCCGCGCCAGCGCAATCGCGCGATCGCCGCGCTGCTCGACCAGGGCGCGCTGCTTCACGCCTGGATCTCCCAGGTCGACGCCGACGCCGACCCCTGGAACGCCGTCGAGGTCGCCGTCTCCGTCGCCGCCGGCTCGACCCTTTCCGCCTCGACGAAGGGGAAAGAGCCATTCCTCGCCGAGCTGTGATGGAGAACGCAAGAACGTCGCCTGACCGTTCGAAATGACATGGGACGGGAGAAACTTCAGCGCCGGAATGCGGGGAGCAGCTTGCGGACCTCTCTCGGCGGTCGCTGCGTTCGCGTGATCCCATTGAGGATGTTCGCCTGATGAATTAGAGTGAAAAAACAGGCCGAAGGCTGTGCCCTCGCCTGAGGCCATTGAAACGCGGAAGGGAAACCTGATGAGCACCAGCGCGAGTCCGCCCCTCTCGTTCTATGGACCCACCCCGGAGGGCTTTCCCCCGCTCGCCCGGCTGAGCGTGGAGCGTTATGAGCGGATGATTGACTCGGGCCTCTTCGGCGACGACGACCGTTTCGAGCTGATCGAAGGGACTTTGGTGCAGAAGATGACCAAGAAGCGTAGACACTCAAGCGGCTCCGAGAAAAGCTGGCGGGAGATTCAAGCTCTCTTGCCCACCGGCTGGCACGTCGAGATCGAGAAGCCCGTGCGCATTCCCCAGCGCGACAGCATGCCCGAGCCCGACGTCTCCGTCGTGCGCGGTGAGATCGACGATTACCTCGAGCTCGATCCAGGCCCGGCGGACCTCGCCCTGGTCGTCGAGGTTTCCTATTCCACGGTTCGAGCCGACCGCGCCCTGGCCGCGACCTACCTTGGCGGCGGCATTCCCGTCTA
This sequence comes from Isosphaeraceae bacterium, assembly GCA_049966735.1. GTDB lineage: Bacteria > Planctomycetota > Planctomycetia > Isosphaerales > Isosphaeraceae > Aquisphaera. Next base: position 578 of record JBMFUH010000087.1, on the reverse strand, counting down.
CTGGCTGCTGAACGTCCGCGACCGCCAGCTCGAGGTCTTCACGCGCGAAGCGGGCCCGCACGCGCCGACCATCCTCGATGAGTCCGACACGGTCGACCTCGTGATCGCCGGCGTCGTCGTGGGCCAGATCGCCGTGGCCAAGCTCCTTCCTCAGCAGGCAAAGTGAGCCCGACGAGATCCCGCGGAAGCACCGAACCCCGAGCGGAGGACCATGCAAGTCCCTCCTTGCCAGATCGGCCCGAGCACGAGGCGCGAGTGGGTCCGCTCCCCTATCTGGTCCATCGCCGAAACGTGGACGGGCCCGAACCCCCCCCCCGCACACTGCGGCGGGACGCATCTCGTACTATGCTCTGTTGTGTTGGCCGTCGATTTGGCCGCCCAGACTTGACCCACGGCGAGGAAGTCCGAAGCCGTTTCCGCTTAGCCGTGAGGATTTCGACACCATGACTCCGACACTTTGCTCGTGGGGCTACTACGGCTGGGGAAATCATACGAAGGAGCTCGTCAAGGCCGTCGATGCGGTCGAAACCGGCCGTGGTTTCCAGCCTCCGTTTTTCGTTGATATCCGCATCCACAGG
>JBMFUH010000086.1:0-13099 GCA_049966735.1 Isosphaeraceae bacterium | reverse complement strand
GACCCGGCGACTCGCCGTTGCCTAAGTTGCACAGGTTTCCAAACACCCTCTCAGGTTCGCGGCAGCTTGGAGAAAGCCGGGGTATTTGGTCAGCACAGCGGGCCCTCTCGCATACGCTCTCAGTCCTCGGGGGATTTCGGCGAGGGTGTTCGATCAGGAGATTCAGCGCGGCCGCCGTGTACTGGCGGCCGGTGCGGCCGGTGGGGCAGAAGAGTTGCTCGTCCCGGAAACCAAACGCGCGGTGATGGCGATCAGATGCTCCTCGACGGATTTCTTGATCAACCCCTTGTCGTGACCGCCCCGCGGCCCCAGGCTGACCAGAAGGACACCATCGCTGGGAATCAACCACTGGCCCTCGATGTGGCGGCTGTCCACCTCCGGAACCTGGATCGTGGCGTTGAGCGCGGCCGGATGGGGAGCGTGGTTGGGATTCAGCCGAGCCAGAAACGACGCCTGTGCGACCTCCGGGTCGGCCTTGGGCTTCACTCCCTCGTGATACGTCACCGTGTGCAATGCCACCAGCCGGTTCTCCTCGATAAAAACCCGCGCCTCGAGCGACTGGCCCTTGAGCCGGCTGGAGACGATGTGGACGCGGACGCCGTGATGGATCTTGTCCACTTGGGGCTCGAATGCCAGCCTCGTCGACTGATTGGGAGCGCCATCAGCCACCCGCTTGAGCGCCGCGACATAGTTGACCTCTTGCTCGCTGGTCATGCGGGCCGGTGCGCCGACGTGCGCCGTCATCCTCGGGGCCTGGAGCACGTCGTTGCGCTCATCGGACTGGAGGAATTGAAGCAGTTCCCCGAAGCTGGCGAGGTCCAGCGTCCAGGCGGCCACCCCCTCCTGGCGGGCAACGGGATGCAGTCGCGTCATGAACTGACCTCGCCAGTCCAGGCTCCCCGCGCGGATGTCGCGAACCTCGAAGGCGACGACGGGGCCATCCTTTTTCGGGGCCGCGGCGGGCCGCGTCGCCACGGCGGCCGGACGAGCCGTCATCCCCGGAGTCTCGTCGACACCGACCAGCGCCACTATCAGCAGGGCGAGAGCAGCATGCATCCACGATCTCCCATGGTCGAGCCGCGCATCCGGAGCCTCCGTCTCCTCGGGGTCGGGATCATAGAAAGAAGGGGAAAGGAGGTCAATCGCGAACCGGGAACCGCGGAACAGCCGGGAGCCGCATGCGCTCTCGCACTCTAGCGTTCGCGATCACGATCCTGAACTACCTGGATGAGCCGCCGGGCAAGCTCTGCCGGAAGTCGCGAACTCCATTTCTCATCGACCAGTCCCACATCAAGCAGATCCATGAGATGAACCCGGTCCTTGAGGCGGAAGGAGGTGAGTTTCATGCGAACCAGGGCCTCCAGAGTCGGCACCGGAAAATCGGGCCCGGGCTCGGCTTCCGTGACTTCGGGCATGGGCGAGACGTAGTCGGGCTGGACTTTTTCCCCGGCAAAGACAAGGTGAACCGCACTTCGCACCGATCCCTCGGGACCATCCAGGAACAGGTCCACTCCCGCGACGTTCTGGTAGATGAAACCCACGGACTGGAGCGTATCGATCACGCGGGCCATATCGCCACGCCGGATCAGAAGATCGACGTCCTTCGTGTTGCGCACCGCTTCCTGGTCGACCCGCGCCACCCAGGCGGCGACGGCGTGACCACCCACAACCATGTAAGGAATCCCCGCAGTTCGCAACGCGCTTGCCGCGCGACAGGCTCGCTCCCGAACGTCTTCCACGGCGGCGATCATCCTCTGCCAGGAGAAATCGTGTAAGGTGAGTTCGCTCATGGTCATGAATCACTGTGACCATTCGGTCGGCTGGCGATCCCAGCGGTGGCTCTTGAGCTGCCGCAACAGTTCGGGGTCCAGTCGTTTGCCGTCGCTGGCGGCCAGGTTGGCCTCGACGTGCTTGACCCGCCGCATGCCCGGGATGATCGTCGAGACGGTCGGCTCCGCGAGAATCCAGCGCAGGGCCAGCTCGGGCATGGTCATTCCCGGGGGCACGAGGGGGCGAAGTGCCTCGGCCCGGTCCACGCTGGCATCGAGGTTTTCCGGCACGAAATAGCTGTTCCGCCAGTCTCCCTCGGCCCAGCGCGTCTGTTTGGTGAGCGTGCCGGTGAGCGTTCCCTCGTCAAATGGAACGCGGGCGATGACCGCGATGTCGCGCTCGCGGCAAAGGGGAAACAACTCGTCCTCGGGGGCCTGGTCGAAGATGTTGTAGATGACCTGAACCGAGTCGACGAGGCCCGTCTTCAGCGTCTCCAGCACGTTGGACGGCTCCCAGCGGTTCACGCTCACGCCGATTGCCCGGATCATTCCCTGGCTCTGGAGGTCGTCCATGGTTCGTTGCCAGCGTTCATCGTGAGCCCACGCATCTTCCCAGACGTGGAACTGCTGGAGATCGATGGTGGAAACGCCCAGATTGGCCAGACTCTTCTCGGTGTACTCACGAATGTGGTCGGGCGGGAAGCACTCGTCGAGTGTGAAGCCGCGCCGGGATGGCCACTTGAAGTTCTTCGGCGGGATCTTGGTGGCGACGATCAGCCGCTTGTCCGGATGGTTCCGCACCAACCGGCCGAGCACTTGCTCGCTCTTGCCATTGCCGTAGCCCCACGCCGTATCGAAAAAGTTGCAGCCGAGCGCGACGGACCGATCGAGCGCCCGTTGATACTCGGTCTCTTCAGAACCGGTCCAGCCGGCCAGGCCCCACATGCCGTAGCCGATTTCGCTGGCGGACCAACCGGTCCGCCCGAAGACGCGGTAATTCATCGGTTAGAGCCTCCTCGTGCCTCCTTTGGTCGATCGAGTTTACCTCAGACGAGTGCCGGCGGGCCACCGCCGAGCGGTCGCGCATCACGGGTGCACATTCACGGGTAGCCGACATTTTTTTTCTTGACCGACGAGCGCGTCGAGCATATTCTGACGGAGCGTTCAGAAACGACCGAAGACTCAGGCAGAGCCCTTGCTGCGATACCGCTATTCAGCGACGTCCTGTTGGCAGTGGGAGGCGGGCATGCGGTGCTACACTACACTACACTACACTACACTATGTGTATTGGTCGTTGCCCTGTGCGGGTGCTCCCCTACTAACCCTGACCAGGAAGTGATCGCGGCCCTCTCGAGCCCCGTTCGGGCTGTCACCCCGCTTGAGCCCGTGTTCCAGGCCCACGACTTCGGCGTGGTCTTGGCCTTCAGGCAGACCCTGTGGCATGAGTTCTCACTCCGGAATAACACGGCTAGGCCCATACGAATCGTTCGTGGGGTCGCGCTCGCTCCCTGCTGCTCTGAGATTAGACGGCTGCCCGAGTCAGTTCCCCCTCGGGGACAGGTCAAGGTGCAGGTCGCCCTCAAGCCGGGCAATGGCTCCGGATCCAAGGAAGTGCGGTTCGTCGTGGAGGCGGAGAGCGGAGGAGGTGGGCCCTATGTTCTCGGCCTCAAGGCGCAGTTGGCCCCGGCGTGGGAGGTTGTGCCTCTGACCGACGGTCCCACATCGCTGGCGATCGGCGAGGAAGGAGAGCGGACCTTCCGGTTGATAGTCCGCCGGCTGGGAACCGAAGGGCGAAGCCTCCCGCAATCGATCTCAGTCGCACCACCTCTCACCGTGGCATTCAAGGGCCCTGCCACAACGAAGAGCGGTCGAGGCGGACTATCTGAGTCGATGCGGGATTTCACGCTGCGAATACCGGCCGGGAGGAAGCCGGCCGCGCACGAGGCCCTGGTCACGATGCTCTGGCCAAGCGGTCTGCGGGAGGACTATCCCGTGACCTGGGAGGTTCGTCCACACCTATGGGCGTCGCCATCGGCGCTCATCCTGAAGGCATCATCCCAGCCAGTTGAGAGAGCTGTTGTTGTCTCTTCGGACGGGCGTCCCTTCCGCATTATTTCGATCAGCGGCCGACTGCTCGACCCGGGGACAAGCCGCCCATCCGGGGCTGCCACAGCGCATTGCATCGTCCTGAGGATCGCCCCGTCGGCGGCAGCCGCGGAGCGACCGGAGAACGTCGGGATTCTCACGGATCACCCCGACCAAACGTCCGTGCGGGTTAGCATCCTGGTCCTTCGGGACTAAGAGGAGGTCCACCCATGGGCCGAAGCCGCGGTGGTTCCGGGTTTACACTCATCGAACTTCTGGTCGCGATGGGGATCATCTCTATCCTTGTCGGCCTGCTCTTGCCGGCGGTTCAGGCCGCGCGTGAGACGGCGAGACGGTCGTCCTGTTCGAACAACCTGAGGCAAATCGGCCTGGCGATGCACGGGTACCTGGCGGCGCACTCGGCCTTCGCCCCGGCCGACATGGGGTACTACAACTGGGGAGACCGTCCCGCGTATTACGGCTACGAGTCTCCGCTCACCCGCCTGCTTCCCTACCTCGACCAGATCCCTCTGTACAATGCCGTGAACTTCTCCGTGGGGACCTTCCCGCCCGACACCTTTGGGATGGGCAGCCTGCCCCCGGATCGGGTGGCCTTGAACCTCATGAATTCCACAGTGTCCACGACCAGGCTGGTCCTCTTCCTCTGCCCGAGTGATCGGAGACCGCCTGGCGCCCCCGGCTGCAACTACCGAGGCAACACCGGCGTCGGTCCCCAATTCGACACGCTTTCCGAGTTCCCGGACAGCGGCAACGGGCTGTTCCCGGAGTGCAGCCTCGTCACCCCGGCCCGGGTTCCCGACGGGCTGAGTCACACCGCCGCGTTCAGCGAGCGGATCATCGGCTCGGGGCAGCCGTCGTCGCCCAGCCCGGCGAGGGACATGTACTTGCTTCCCGCATTCGTTCGCACGGCGGACGACCTGCTCAGGGCCTGCACGATCAGCGTCAACCCCGCCATCGCGCCCTATACCGACGCGGGAATGTGGTGGTTCTGGACAGGCCGCGAGCGAACCCTTTACAGCCACACCCAGACGCCAAACGGAAGGATCGTGGACTGCATCGCTGGCAATTGCATGCCCGCAATCGGCATGTCCACCGCGAAGAGCTTTCACCCCGGCGGCGTCAATACGCTCATGGGTGACGGCTCGGTGCGGTTCGTTCCCTCCTCGATTTCCCTCGGAGTTTGGCGCGGGCTGGGAACCCGCAACGGATCTGAACTGGTTGATTGACACGTGATACTCCTCTCAGTGTTTCCTGCCGGATCTTCAGCAAGAAAAGGAGCCAGACATGAATCGCGTCCTCTTGGCAGCCATCGCGTCTTCGGCCCTCGCGCTGTCCGTCTGCGAACTCGTAACCGCGGGCGCAGGTGCGGACAGCAGCCGCTGGGCCGCACGGTTGACCGACCGAGAGCTTTCCGAGGTTCGCGGCACGAGTCCCTCGAACAAGTGCAGCGAATACGCCTGGACATGCGACGACCTGAACGCCGGGAATAACCAGGTGTCTGACGCCGTCTGCTCGCGCATGACCAGCAATCCGGGAAACTCGGGTTGCATGTGGTGCGACATCACCAACCCACCCGGAGCCTGGAACGTGAGCCCAAATAACCCGGGCGGGCCGATGATGCAGGGGCCCGGGTTCAATTGCGGCGGAGGAGACCCCACGCCGGGATTCATCGGCTCGTGCCTCTGCCTGAACGGCGCTTGCTGGTGCCAGCTTCCGTCCTACCCGAACACCACGTGCTCCGGCACGCTGACAACGTGGTTGCCGCAATACTGATTGACGGGCCAGTGGTATGCTTTCGGGCCGGCCCCAGACGACGGCTGGCCGCGGCGACGGCCACGGCCCGAACCTCGCGCCTCGCCCGCCAGGAAGAGAGAGGAACCGGCCGTACCGGCTCGCCTCGGGCGGGAATCCCAACAGGACTTAACCATGTTTACTTGTATGGTTTTCCTGGTGCTCGCCGCGCCAGGGGAAGGTCTCTCGGCGGACGAGTTCGGCCGATTCATGCAGTCGTTGCACGAGCCGATCAAGAGCATGGCCTTCGAGTACGAGGGCCGGCTTCATTGGGTTGCTTCGGAAGCCCTACTCAAGTTCGACCCCGAGCGATTCGGCGCTCAATTCCAGGGTAAGTACCTTTACCGGAGCGATGGCTCGGAGGCCTACGACGTTTACTATAAGAAACACCCGGCCGACTCTCCGACCAACCGCCGGAAGCTCGTCTTGTTCAAGGGGAAGGTATCATCGAGCGATTTCAGCGAGGACAGGCCAAAGCGAAGTCGCCGCCCCGCCAGCGCCAAGTCAGGCGCGGTCGGGTCGCTCTACGGACCCAATAGCCCCCTGGTACTCAACTATGTCTCACTCTTCGCATGGAAGAGCAACCCCGCGCAGTGGGGATACAAGTGCCACGGCTGGGAGACCGTCGACTCCCACCGATGCCTTGTCGTCCAGTTGAATCTCGCCCCTTCCCCCGACCCGAGCACGACCCACTACACGAAGTACTGGGTCGACATGGAGAGAGGCGGCCATCCGTTACGGGTCGAGGATTATCGGGACGGGCGTTTGGCTTCGAGGGTCGACCACGTGCTCCTCGCCCAATTCGATGCACCCGACAAGTCGAAGGTCTGGCTGCCCACGCACGCCGAATCAGGCGGCTTCGACTGGAACGGGACGTTTTACACGTACCCGCTGATGAACGAGAAGATTGCCCTCATCGGGTCCTCGGTTCTGGTCAACCCGAAGTTGGAGGATTCCTGCTTCTCGCTAGAGGGAAAGGGGTGCCTCCCCGTGGCTGAGCAGGGACCCAATCCCCTCGCGGAGAGCTATGCCAAACAGCCCAAAGAAAAGCCGGCCAAGGTCAGGACGGACCCCGCGGGAGTGAAAGAAAACGTGGACCGGCTCATTGAGAAAGCGGACGCGCAAGCGCGGACCGTTGACGCTTCGCCGGTCTCCGCGGAGGACTGGGACTGGTCCCTCGCCGCGCGGGTGGCCCTCGTGCTTGCCGGATTAGCGGCCCTGGGGGGGGCCATTCTCTACAAACGGAAGTACGCCTGATACAGGACCCGAACCCGAGCACCCTCCCAGGTTCCATCCGCGCGGGGTCGGGCCCGCAAACCAGGACGATTCCCGCGCGCGGATCCTCCAGCAACCGGAACGCTCAAGTGTCAACACGGCCCAACCCGCCCGACGACCTGCCCTCCGACTGTGGATCTCGCGCGCTCTATACGCTCATGTGCCTTGAACGCGCCCCCTTCGACGTCAATTCACTGCGCAGGGCCCTCCCGCGGCCAAGCGCCATGGGCTACTCCATGAAGGAACTTCGCGATGCCGGCCGCAAGCTCGGCGTGTCCTTGTCGGGCGTCGTTCTGAAGAAGGATGTTCGGGCCATTGACCGCCCCATGATCGTTTTCTGCAGGCGAGACGGTCACGGCCACTACATGGCCATCAGGCCCGTCGGCCACAGCAGAAAGCTCGTTCAGATGATCGACCCGGCGTCGGACGAACCGGAAGTGGTCGACTACGAGGTCGCTTTCTCGCGTCCCGATTGGACCGGGATAGCCCTCATTCCAGACAGGGCTGGATGGCTGCGCCCGTTCGGCCTGGAAGCCCTCGGAGGATTGGCGGCGATGGCCCTCTTGACCTGGTTCCTTGCGCGCCTGTGGCGCGGACGGACGCCCAATCCACCGATGGCCCGCCCCTGGAATGACCAGCCCCCTGGCTCCGTCGCGGATCGGTGAGAGCGGAGCCGGCAAGAAGAGACCCAATTCACGCAGCCATCGACGGAATCGCTCCGCCCTGCCCAAGCGTAAGGGCCGGCCGCCCGTTCCCTCCAGATGGTCACCTCGTCGGCGCGAACCCCCATGCATGCGGCGGGGTGGGTAACGCGGGTCTGCTCGATATGGAACCGCCTGCCTCTGGTCTGTGCGTCTCCTCGATAAGAGGTTAGTCTTGATGAGAGATCACAGTTCCCGATTGTCTCAGCGAAGGAACTCCCGGCGATGACTGACGAACACGCGGGGGAATACGATCTAACCGACGTTCCCGAGCCTCCCCCCAAGAGACCGGTTGCTCCCACCGAGAAGCCGTTGCCCAGGCTCTGGAAGACCGAGTCGGATGACGACGAAGACGCGATCGGACCACGGAAAGACAAGCCGGAGTCGGCCGACGGGGAAGCGAAGAAATCCGCCAGGCGTTCCAGCGAAGTGCGCAGACGCTCGAGGACGGAGAAAGAGAAGAACACTCGGAAGACCGCCCCGGCAACCGGCGTTGAGAAGCGCGTGCTGATCGAGGACACTCCCGCACTGGATACGTACGAAGCTCGCCAGCGCGCCCGATGGCTCGTGGGCGGGCTGGTGGCGGCCTGCTTCCTGATCTTCGGCTACGTTTTCTACCAGTTGTTCATCTACGATCCCATGAGGGTCGAGCCGACCGGCGACGAGCCCCCGCCGACAGTGGCCATCCCACCGCCCATACCCAAGCGCGACCTGGACATCGAGGCCAGGAGCATGCTCAAACGCGCCGAGACCGATGCCAAGGCCGGTAGAACCAAGGAGGCCGTCGCGCTGCTCGAGAACGTGATCAAGTCGTACAGAGGGACGAAGTCGGCCGCAGAGGCCAAGGAAGCACTGGAACGCCCCAAGCACAACCTGCCGCTCTTCCTGGACCGCCCGACGGTGAAGGCCGAGCAAGCGCCGCCGCCCCAGCCGGCTCCCGCGCCGGAGCCACCGGCAATCGTCCAGGCCCAGCCCAGGCAGACCAAGGGCAACGCCACGTTGACGCTGCCGGACAACCCCGCGGAGCTGACGCCGAGTCGGCTTTCGCCCCTGGCCAACGGCCCGGCTCCGGCTCCCGGCAATACTTCTCCCGCTCGCACGCCGATCCGTCCCTTGCCCGAGGGCTTCACGGCCAGCGCGGAGGCCGGCGTGCACAGCTCCGGCTGGCCCTTGGTGATCATCGGCAAGCGCGACGGCGCGCCCATGATGCTTGTTCCGGGGGGAACGTTCCTGGTGGGAAACGACAACGGCCCACCGGCTGAAGGTCCCGCGCACCAGGTCCGACTCTCGACCTATTACATCGATCAACATGAGGTAACGGTCCGCCAGTTTCAGCTCTTTCTCTCGGAGACGCACTATCGCGGCCAGCCCGCGCACAACGCGAACTGGACCGAGGATTTCCGCAAAAATCCCTCCGAGTCGCTGCCGATGGTCATGGTCAACGCCCGCGACGCCCAGGCGTACGCCGACTGGGCGCTCAAGAAGCTGCCCACCGAGGCCCAGTGGGAGGCCGCGGCGCGAGGTGGCGACGGCCGGCTCTTCCCCTGGGGTTCCGATCCCAAGGCGATCTCCCGGCCCACGGGCGACTGGAAGCTCCAGCCGGTGAAGGCGACCCCCGGCGATGTCTCTCCCTTTGGCGTCTTCGATATGGGAGGCAATGTCCTGGAATGGACCAGAGACTGGTACGACTCCAGGTATTATCACCGACTTCCCGTCGATGGCGCCGACAATCCCACCGGACCGGCCACAAAACCCAGATCGCTGGAATACGTGGTCAAGGGAGATCGCAAGAGAGGCAGCGCGGCGAGCCGGCAGGGCATCATGCTCGAGAAACGTCTCACCTACGTCGGCTTCCGCTGCGTCCTCCCCGTTCCAGACGGCCCGGCGTTCATGCCTGGCCCCTCGGCTCCCGGATCGGTTCCACCAGGCGCGCCTCCGGGTCGGCCGCCAGGGACGCCACCGGGACAGGGGAACACCCAGCCGCCGCCCGTTCCTTTCTGAGCTGGCGCAACTGGGCGCTGATCCAGACCAGAGGAGGCATGCGGTCGTGAAGCAATCGCGCCGACGCATCCTCCCGAAACCAGCGAACTGTCCGCTCGATGCTCTCCTGGTAGGTCAAGGCGGGAACCCAGCCCAGCTTCCTGCGTGCTTTTTCCGTGCTGTATTCCAGATGCCGGCCCAGCAGCCAGGCGCCGTAGCGCGTGACCCGCGGCGGACTGGAGAAGCGCAGCAGCCGGCCCCAGAGCTCCAGGGAAAACCCCCCGTAGAAGGCGTACCAGAAAGGATAGTGTCGCGTCGGGCGGGCAGCTCCCAGGGCATCCGCCAGTATGTTCATGAACTCTTGCTGGGTGATCCGGCTGTGGCTTGTGATGTTGTATGCCTCTCCCACCGAGCTCGGATCAGCCGCCGCCAGGAGCGCCGCGTCGGCCACCACTCCCGCATACACCGCACTGAGCGGATTGTCCCCTTTGCCGACGATCGAGACCCGGTGCCAGCCAAATTCCCGGACGAACCGGGGGATCGTCGTCCGGTCGCGTTCGCCGAAAAGCCAGCTCGGCCGGATGATCGTCAGGCGAAGACCTCTCGAACGGGCCATCTCCCAGAGGAGCTGTTCGCACTGCACCTTGCTTCGCGTATAGTGATCGAGGAACCAGACGTTCTGACCCAGGGCCGCCGTCTCATCGATGGGCGTCTCCTGATCGCGCGGATGCCCGTAGGCGCTGGTCGAGCTGATGTGCACGAACCGCTCGACTCCCGCGCGGGCAGACGCCTCGGCGAGCGTTCTGGTGGCATCGATGCAACCGACCTGAAACTCCTTCCAGGAGCCCCAGTCGCCCACCTTCGCCGCGCAGTGAAAAACGCGGAAGCAGCCCGCGAGAGCCCGATCACAGGCCGACGGATCATTCAGGTCTCCCCACTGGATCTCAACCCCCAGGCCCTCTAGAAAACGCGACTTGCTTTCCGGACGCACCAGCGCCCTGACGCGGTGTCCCTCGCGCACCAGTTTCTCAGTGATGTGGCTGCCCAGAAGCCCGGTAGCCCCCGTGACCAGCACGCGGCTGCTCGACCCGTTTGTGATCATGCTTACATGCGATCCCGGCCTGGATGTGGTGCGCAATCTCCCCACCAAAGAAAGTGCGCCATGCTTTGCGTCAGGTCAAGCGAAACCATCTCTCATTACGTGGAGTTGATCTGCAACCTGCCCTTTGAATTGAAGCGTGGCGAGCTACCCTCCGGCAGGAGGATATCGGGGAGGGAAGAGCAGCCACATGATGCGGGACGTCGATTCGTAGATCCGCCGCTCAGCAGCGAGCTGGTCCAGTTCTCTGCGGTAGCTCTCGGCCCGATCAGCCAGTACCGCTCGGTCGATCATTTTGTTCGGGTGCTGGTCCTGCTCTCGAAATGAGCTCGAGGAACCGGTTGTACTCCTGCCGTGTCCAGCGTTCGACCTGATCGTTCTGACTTGACAATTCGTGCTCTTCGTACCGGCGCCATTCCAGCCACCTGCCCCGGACTCGGGCAGCCCAGATGCCCGCACCGAGAAGCACGACCGCAATCACAACGACCGCCCGCGCGCGACGGACCGGGATCGCGCGGGGGCTCGTCGCGTTGCCGGGCCCGCGAACCACACTCACGCCTGCTAGCTTCGTGCACAGGCCCCCGATCAGGGCCGTGAGTAGCAGTGGTGCTGCAAAAGCAACCAGGTCGAAGCCAACTTGGATGCTCCTGCCATGCTCAATGGTGAACTCCCCGGTCCACTCGATGTATTCATGCCAGAACGCCCAAAGGCTTCTCTCCGCCCAGGGTTTGTAAGACCGCAGTTCATTGAATCCAAGCTGGGCGATCAACACCAAGGCGAGGGCGATCGCCCCCGTCGCGACAAAACCGACCAGGAACGGCGTGGCCTCGCCTTGAAGGCTGACCTGGCGGGCGAGAAGAGAGAGGGCGATCACCAGGATGTTGAGAAAGGGCACAACCGCGAGAAACGTCTCCGCCTCCCAGTCATACCACGAATACCACGAGCGACTGATGAGCACAAACGCTGCCATGTCGCAGGCAATAATCGCCGTGAGCAGGAGCAGGCCAGCGATCGAGATCCGCGGAAGCCTCATCCAGCACCTCGATTCCTATGCTCGATGGACTACGGCAATCGCTTCTCACCGGAAGGAGTGCGCAGGTCAATGTGGCTCCCATCCGGGACCCCGTGGATACCTTCGATCGAGTTCTGCTCGATGGCGACCGTTGCCCTGGGCGGATCGACCTGGAATGCGACTGGCTTCTGTGTGGAGTTGCCGACTGGATACCAGAAGTAGGCGTGGTTGCGGCGGAAGACCGTCGCATCGCTGCTGGCCGCGGCGTGATAGGCCGTGAGCGCGTCGCGGACGACGTTGAACTCGACGATCGTGCCGACGACCGAGGCCGACGTGTCCTTCACTCCCGCTGGCGTGGACCGGCTCGTCAGAATCACGCCGTCGGTCCGGTTCCTGATGAACGAGTTGTGCCGCAGCACGTTACCGAGTGCCCGGGGGAACTCGATCGGCAGGTCGTTCTCGTCGCCGCTGGTCACGAGCGCCCCGGCCGAGCATTCATCGTGCGGTTCCCTTCGGCCACATTCCAGAAGAGCGGGCTGATCCCCCGGTTCCAGGTGCGCGGCATCGATGAGGCGAGCGTCGTGCCGTTGGCGTAGAAATAGAGCCCCGGCTTGCGCTGGCGGGCGATCGTGTTGCCGGCGACCACGTTCTCGACGCACGAGATCCAGAGCTGGATTCCCGTCATGCCGTCGGGCGTGTTGTTGTTCACGATCAGGTTCTGATAGAACATCGTGCCGATCGCGACGACCGAGCCAGCTTGCGGCGGTACGGTCCACGGTTGGTCGAGACGGAGCGTCTGACCGGCACGGCGCAAGACCCGCCGGGTCTGCCCCTGACCGCGTCCCGAGAAGATCGTCACATAGTATTCGCCGATCGGAGGTTCTTCCGAGCCGTCATCCACATCCGGCGGCCAGAAGGGCGTCTCGTGGCCCTGAGCATCGTGCGCGAGTTGCTTCCGCTCGACGGAGCCTAGGCGATGATCGGGCGTGTCGGGAAGCGTGGCGGGAAGCGTGACGCTCTGAGAGTCGGCGCGTGCCAGCGGGCCGAAGTACATCGTGCGGTGGTTGCCCTCGAAAAGGATCATCTCGCCCACGTTTTGATCGGTGCCGGCGACGCCGCCGAAGCGAGCCGAACCTGCGGCGCCCGAGTTCTCGACCCCGTTGTTCGCGATGAAATTGTGGGTGATCGAGCCGTGTCCGGTCGAAAACCAGAGCAAGCGCCGGGCTGTCGGCCCGCCGGCCAGCGCGGCCACAGGAGAATCGACGACGTTCGCCTCGATCACGCACTCCTCGATCGGCTCGGTGCGGCCCAGGATGGCGGCCTCGGCGTTGCCGCCAAAGCGCGTGACCGACACAAGGCGGTTGC
>JBMFUH010000085.1:0-13144 GCA_049966735.1 Isosphaeraceae bacterium | reverse complement strand
GAGCAAGCCCTTGGTGACCAGGGTCATGGTCCCCCGGTCGTTGCCGCAGTGATAGCGCGCGCCGTCGATCCACTCGAAGTAGCTGGCGCGTCCGTCGACCTTCACGTTCAGGAAGCTGGTCGGCTGCTCGTTGATGGGCCGGTGGCTTCCCGCATGGGAGATCGGCGTGAAGAGGAAGCCCGGAGGGTCGCAGTTCAAAAGCGCGTAGACGTTTCTCAGGTGCTTGCGGAAGAGATGGTCGAAGAGCCCATCCTGGGCGCTGCTGTGATCGTCGCCGTACCACCAGAACCAGTCGGAGCCCTCGGCGATGAAGATCTCTTCCCAGGCTCGGGCCAGGGCTGCGGGGGCATGCCGGCCACTCTGCTCCTCGGCGAGCAAGAACTGGCGCGTGGAATGGAGCGCGTCCCAGCCCCGGTTGTCTTCGGGGTGGCCGATCCAGATGGCGAAGTTGTGGCTGATCCAGCTTCCGGCGAAGAGGCGGTGCAGCGTATCCTGCGGCGGATGCTCGCGGAGGAACTCGCCAGCCTTCACGGGACGGATTCGCGGGTCGCGCGCCACATTCTGGTAGAGCGAGCGGAGGAACGACACGCCGCCGTCGGGATAGTATTCCCAGCAGTTTTCGCCGTCGAGAATCACCGAGACGACCGTTGCCGGGTTGTGCCAGCAGGCGTCGCCGATCGCGTACAGCTTGCCCATGAAGTCGCCGGCCGCCAGGTGCCCGGGACTGCGCTGATAGTGAAAGCCGACCTGGTCCGACATGGAGTGGTCGCGGAAGAGCATCGACACTTCCCGGTCTCCCTCGCGCGCCTTCCAGGCACGGTAAAGCAGGTCGGGATGACGGACGTAACCGCGGCTGTCGCGGCCAACCTTGCCGCCTGTGGAACATCCCAAGATCTCCTCGTCGGTGGCAATCCACTCGATGCCATGGCGTGCCAGCAGAGGGACCAGAGACTGGCAGACGGACCCCTCGCTGGGCCACATGCCCCGGGGAGGAGAACCGAACCGGGCCACGTGACTTTCCACCGCGCGACGGACGTGGATCTCAGCATCTTCCGGGTAGCCTTCGCGATATCCCGGCAGGGCGACGTCGGGCATCGCCTCGCGCGCCAGCTTCTTGTCCAGAAGGAGCGGCAGGATGGGGTGGTAGTAAGGCGTCGTGGTCAGCTCGACCTGCCCGCGCTCGGCCAGCGAACGATGCAGTGGAATCACTCTACCCAGGAGTTCGCGCTGCTTGTCGAGCAGCCAGTCCTTTTCCTCCTCCGAGTAATACTTTCCCTTGGCCTTGAACTCGGCGAGCTCGGGGTCCTTCTCGAAGAGCAAGGGGTGAATCCAGGCGAGGTTGGACCAGACCTGAAGGTCGCGGAGATCACGTCGCCGGAACCGCGAGAGAACCGCTTCCGCAGGATGCGCCCACGAGGAGCGCATCATGTAAAGCTCATGATACCGCGCATGGGGGCGGATCATCGAGTCGGCGAAGGCCATGAAGAAGTTGTCGAGCAGATAGATCGCATCGTCGCGTTCCAGGCCGTCGACGGGCCGCCGCGATATGGTCAGATGGGTGTCGGTGGCACCGTTTACATAAGCTTCAAGCTGGGTGAGCAAGCTGGGGACGAGATTGATGGTGCACTGGAATTCAGGCACCTCCTCAAGGTGCAGCGCCATTCCCAGGTAGTCCTTGGTCGCGTGCAGCCGGACCCAGGGCATCGGGTTTTCGCCCGCGACATCATCCGGGTAATAGGGTTGATGCTGGTGCCACATGAGTGCCAAGGATACAGTCGGCATCGCTCACCCGCGAATTGTGGTACGAGATGGCCGTCGGCGACAAATGCCGATCTCTACTCGGAATATGCTCGGAACATCGGGTTGCCAACTTAAGAGGAACTGGCTCTCATCCCGACATCACGGGTTGGCGGGCAACCGGTTGCGCGGGCGAGGGTTGAACACGACGGAGCAGCTCCCCGTAAAGACGTTCATACTCCCCCGCACTGTGGTTCCACGACCAGTCTGCCTCCATTCCGTTCCGCACCAGGCACTCCCAGGTGTCGTGGTCTCGCCAGATTCCCAGCGCGGCCTCGATTGCTTCCCAGAGTGCCTCCGCGGTTGGTTCAACAAAAGCAAAACCATTGGCGGAACCGTCAGCCAAGGTTTGCGGGCTTGTATTTACCACGGTATCGGCAAGACCGCCAGTCGACCTGACCAGAGGAACTGTGCCGTGCGCCAGGCTGTAAAGCTGGTTCAACCCGCAGGGCTCATACAGGCTGGGCATGAGGAACAGGTCCGCGCCGGCTTCGATCTGGTGGGCGAGGTCGTCATGGAAGCTCAAGTAAGCCTTGAGCTTTCCCGCATACCGCCTTTGGAGCCGTTCCAGGAGGCGATGATACTTGGGCTGGCCGGTACCCAGGACGATCAACTGCACATCGAGCGCGAGCAGGCGGTCGGCAACCGCGGCGAGCAGGTCCCAGCCTTTCTGCGGTACGAGCCGGCCGATCTGCGCCAGCAGGGGAACCTCTGGCCGAACGGGGAGTCCGGCCGTCTGTTGCAGCCAGGCTTTGCAGGCGGCCTTTCCCTCGCGGAAGTTGGTGCTGTTGTAGCGACGAGCGAGCATGGGTTCATGTGCCGGGCTCCAGGTTTCTGGCTCGATGCCGTTGACGATTCCGCGGAGATCGGCGTGGCGCTCTCGGAGCAGACCGTCCAGGCCGCAGCCGAGAATCGGCGTCTGGATCTCCAGAGCGTAGGTCGGGCTGACCGTGCTGAGCATGTCGGCGAAAACGAGTCCCGCTTTCATGAAGCTCAATCGGCCATGGAATTCGAGAGCCTTGTGGTGGAAGAGGCTCCAGTCCAGACCGGTGAGCCTCATGTCCCAGTGCCAGAAGAGGCCGAGATAAGCCAGGTTGTGAATCGTCATCAGGGTCCCGGCCGACGCCAGGTCCGGAACCTGGCGATACAGGGTCTTGAGGTAGACCGGAATCAACCCGGTTTGCCAGTCGTTGCAATGAATCAGATCGGGACGGAGCCCCATGCGCCGGATCGCTGCGAGCACAGCTCTGTCGAAGAAGACAAAGCGCGCGCAGTTGTCGGTGTAGTCCTTTCCTCGAACCTGGTAGAGCTCATCGCGATCGAAGAACTCCGGTCGGTCGATCAGGAAGACGGGGACGTTGGAACCGGGTAGGCGGCTCTCGTGGACGAAGGCCTCGAGATGATCGCTGCCGACGGGGACGCGAAGTGTGAGGCCGGTTCCGATCAGTTTCGGGCCGGCCGACCAGGCGCTGCGATGGCAAGGGAGGAAGAGGCTGACGTGATGCCCCCGCTTTTCGAGGGCGCGCGGGAGAGCACCCGCGACATCCGCAAGGCCTCCAGTCTTGGCGAAGGGAACTCCCTCAGACGCAACAAAGACAATCTTCATCGGCCTCTGCCGGATCGATTGGGCGGCGATGCGCGTTCTCCACGGGACGAGGATGCCGGTGTTGAGCCGGTGGCTGGACGATCCCTGGCGGGAGATTGCTCTGGCCCGGCCCGCGAATCATCCACCAGGGTCTGCACCAGAGCAAACCCACGTTGTACCTGATCCGCATTCCAGTGGATCATCCGCGCCGGAAAGTCTTGACGCCTGGCCCATTCACTGAGCTTCTCCAGCAGTTCGGTGCCATTGGCCTCGTCATGGTGCTTGATCCAGGCAAACAGGGCCTTGCCGGTCTGCGGCGGACCGTGGTCGTGGCCGTGGTCGTGTTTGTAGACGGGCGACGGGGATGACGCGGTCGGCTGGGGAGGTCTGGCTGGCTGAGGTGAATCCGCGGGCTTTTGAGGTGCGGGCGGAGTGGAGGCGGAGGCGGAGGGATGTGGCGCGAATTCCTTGACGAAGCGAGGAAGGCCGTCGCGGTAGAGGTAGCGGCCGATGCCGAACTTCACGGCGGCGCGTTTGAAGGCGTCTGAGAACCCGCTCTTGTCGTCGTCGCCCGAGTCGGACATGCCGGCATAGCCGCCGGCGTCGCACTTGGTGAGGGTGGTGCCGTCAGGCAGGCGAATTGTCAGGCGGCAGATCACCGAGTTCTGTTGAGGGCTGTACTCGTCCCACCAGTTGGCTGGTCCGAGCACGTCGTCGAGACGATTCATGACGGTGCGCGCCGTGATGTAGGGAAGCTGTCTGCCGGCTTGCGGGCGGAGCCGGACCTCGTCGTGCTCGAAGGACGCGGCGAGCGCCGCGAAGAGTTCAAGATGCTGGTCCATGGCATTTCGGTCTCCGTCAACCGAAAAAAAACGTCCGTTCGACGGGGTGGATGGCCCGAGTCGCACGGACGGCGGAAGGATCGTGATCGTGATCGTGTTGGGCTCAACCGCCGATCGAGGGGATCGGAAGTTCCGCGGATCG
The DNA here is from genome assembly GCA_049966735.1 of Isosphaeraceae bacterium. GTDB lineage: Bacteria > Planctomycetota > Planctomycetia > Isosphaerales > Isosphaeraceae > Aquisphaera. The sequence continues at coordinate 8,778 of JBMFUH010000085.1, read as the reverse complement.
CGAGGCAAGGATCAGCGTCTGGGCGCCACGATCCCGCGCCGCGAGCTTCGCATTGACCTTGAAATCATATCCCCAGAGGATCCAAAGCATCAGCAGGCAGGCGAGCGCGATGGCGCCGAGGGCGACCCCCAGCATCACGACGAAGATATCGCTCTTGGGCGCCTGAACGAGCACGCCGGGCCGACGCCCAGCGGCCGGGCGCGCGCCCACCCCAGACGTCCCGGCGCCCGCCGTTTTAGATCCGCGGCTTGATCGTAGACGAGACAATGTCGCCCTCCTTTATCTTCTTGCCCTGGTAGGTTGCGCCGATGACACGGCCTACCGCCTGGTCGGGATCGACGGAGATGATGGTGATTTTGCCGATGTATTCCGGCCGTGGTTTCTGGCGGAAGAGGTAGAGCTCATGGCCGACCCTCAGCCCGTCGTCCGAGCCGATGGTGATCACCACCTTGCGGTTGGTCGGCTCGGTTTGCTTCACCTCGCCAACCACCGGAGGCGCGCTCTCGGTCCCCTTGACCTGGCTGATGTCGTCGGAGATGTTGTTCTGCCGCAAGAGCGTCGAGAACTTGGCGACACGATCGCGGAGGTCGGCATTGTTCTTCTTGGCCGTGTCGAGAATTCGTTCCAGCTCGTGAATCCGGTCGTACAGATCAGACTGCGTGACCTTGTACTTGCTGGCCTGCTCCTCGACCTTCGCACGGATCTGCCGGAGCGTTTCCGTTTCCTTGCGCAAGGCTTCCGCTTCGGCCAGGGCCGTCCTGGCGTTGGCCTGGGCGGTGGCCACCTCGTTGGACACCGTGGTGATCTGCTGCCGCTCGTCGTCGGTCTCCTTCTGGAGCTTGGCGATTTCGGCATCTTTGCTCTTGGTCAAGGCGTCGTAATTAGCCTTGGCAGCCTCCAGCTCTTTCTTGGCGGCGTCCTTGGCGGCCTGTTCGTCCCTCAATTTGTTCTCGAGCGCACTGACCTTTTTCTTCTGTTCATCGGTGGCGGTTCTCCAGTTTTTCGCGGTCGAGAAGACCACCGTGGAAACCCCCAGGAAGATCAGAGACAAGGCCATGATCACGATGACGAGGATCTTGCCTACATAGGTCATGGTCCCATCCTACCATTCAAAGTAAGACGGCCGGCCGGCCACCCTCGCAACCTCGTCACCACGAGTCAAAATAAGGATGGGGCTTGGACCGTGTGATTCCCGGCTTGTCGGTTTATTTGTTTGTTTTGTTTGTTTCGATCCACTCCCGGCGATCAGGCCAGGGGAGACCGGAGCGGCGAGGATTCAGTGAACACGACTCCCCGCAAGGTCAAGAGTCCCTATTAACTGTAACCCTGCTTGAACTCCAGCGGCAAGCGGATTCCACGCCGGAATGTGGAAATCACCAACGAGAAGCCTCGTTGACCGAGATCCTGGCACGGGCTTGCCCAAATTTACCCCACGCCCGGGGCAATGGCAAGTAGCCCAGTTTCTCTCGCCGAGAAATGTTGGGTGTGTCCAGCCCGGCGACAACTCACCAAGGTGCCTGAGACTCACGAGCCGTTGCGGTCGATGACGGGTTTTCCGGCGACGCCGTCGGTCGCGGGGCGGAATCGCCGGATCACGTAGAAGAAAACGGGTGTGAGGAAGATGCCGAAGAATGTGACGCCGAGCATGCCGCTGAAGACGGCCAGCCCCAGCGCCCGGCGCATCTCGGCGCCGGCTCCCTGAGCGACGACCAGAGGCAAGACGCCGAAGATGAAGGCGAACGACGTCATGATGATGGGCCGGAGCCGGAGCTGGCAGGCTTCCAGGGCGGCGTTGCAGGCGTCGACCCCGCGTTCCTGCTGCAACTTGGCAAACTCGACGATGAGGATGGCGTTCTTACTCGCCAGCCCGACCAGGACCACGAAGCCAATCTGGGTGAAGATGTTCACGTCCGTCTCGGTGGTCTTCTTGCCAGGCCGGATGCCCACGGCAAACTTGTATGAACTCAACAATTATGGATATCCCAATCGCCTCATTCCTGAGACGGCGGTTGTGGTAGCTTCAACTCTTCCAGGCAGTTCCTTTCGCCGGTCTGCCGGTCTGGTTATACTCGTCCCGCCTCAGGAGGGTCGAGTTGATGGGCGGCATTCACGATGGCCTGCTCGACGAAACACCGGGCCTGGCCGAGAAAACCAACGCACCCTCGCGCGTCCGCTTCCAGGTTCTGGCGCTGGCATGCGGGCTGGCGGTGATCACCTACATTCACCGGGTCGGCTTCGCGACCGCGTCTGCCGAGATCAAGGAGCCGCTCGGACTGAGCGACGGCGATCTCGGCTCGCTGATGGCCGCTTTCATGATCGCCTATGGTCTGTTCGAGATGCCCTGGGGGTTGCTGGGGGATCGGTTCGGCGTGTGGAGTGTGCTGGCCGTCGCCATCCTGGGCGGCTCGGCGCTCACCGCGGCGCTCCCGCTGGTCGTTTATCTCCCGGCCGCCACGCGCTGGGTTCTCATTGCTCTCCTGAGCTTGCGGTTCCTTTTTGGGGCGTTCCAGGCGGGGACGTTTCCGGCGATCTCGCGAATGATGGCTGACTGGATCCCGGTGAACGAGCGCGGAGGGGCCCAGGGATTACTCTGGATGTCCAGCCGCCTGGGTGGCGCCGCGGCGCCTTCGCTCCTGGTCTGGCTGTTCGCGGTGATGGGAGACTGGAAGGCCCCGCTCGTCATCACGGCCTGCCTGGGGGCGGTTTGGGCGATTGCGTTCTTCCCCTGGTTTCGCAATCGCCCGGAAGACATGCCCCAGGTGAACGAGGAAGAACGGGCCATCATCACGTCGGGCCGGGCCGTCCGCTCTCATTCAAGCCACGGCAGCGTCCCTTGGATGGAGATGATCCAGTCGCGGAGCGTGCTGGCGCTCTTCGCGATGTATGGCTTTCTCGGCTACAGCGGCAACTTCTTTCTGACGCTCCTGCCAACCTACCTGAAGAATCACCGGCATATCGATTCGCAAACCGTGGGAATCTTGACATCGCTGCCGTTTGCCTGCGGAGTGACGGCCTGCCTGGCCGGAGGCGCGCTTTCCGATCTCTTCATCCGCCGCTGGGGCGTGCGCTGGGGCAGGCGATCGATCGGGGCCTTCGGCCTGGCCCTGGGGGCTGTCGGAATTTTGGCCACGACGTGGGCGACCGACGTGTGGATGCTGGGCTGTCTGCTTTGCCTGACTTTCGTCGGCAATGACCTGGCGATGGGTCCATCCTGGGCGGCCGCGGCCGACATCGGCGGCAAGCACACCGGGGCCCTCTCCGGCGCCATGAACATGATGGCCAGCTTCACCGCGGCCGTCGCCGCCAAGCTGACCGGTTACCTGTTCGATGCCGGTCATCTGTTCTTGCCCTTTGTGATCTTCTCCTGCAGCTACGTGCTGGGGGCTCTCTGCTGGCTGGGCGTCGACGTCACGCGCACGCTGGGCGACGGCGACTGAATCTCCTTCAGGCGTGCCGTCGCCTGCGACTTCTCAGGAACCAGAGCGGCACCAGGCCAATCGTGACCGCCAGGCAAGACATGCCGACCCAGTCTCCCAGGACCGTGTAGTTGCTCGTCCGGTCATCGAGGGGAACCGAGACCGAGAGAACGGTCTCCGTTTCGCGGGGGAGCGAGTCCCGGATCTCGCCGTTACCGTCGATCAGCGCCGAGATCCCCGTATTGACGGCCCGGGCGAGCGGCACGCGGTGTTCGATGGTCCGGAAGACGCTGACGGCCAGATGCATGTCAAGCTCGGCGGAGCCATGGAACCAGCCGTCGTTGGAAATGTTGACCAGCATGTCCGGCTGACGTCCGTCCGGCGCCTCGCGGAAAAACCGACGAATCACGTGAGGAACCGTATCCTCGAAACAGATGGCGATCGCCATCCGGTACTGTCCCAGTGAAAGGGATCGAGGATCGTGACCGAAACGGAGCGTGGGGAGATAGCCGTTGCGATAGGGCGTGAAGACCGTCAGCCAGGGCAGAGTCTCGAGGAACGGGATGAACTCGCCAAAGGGCACCAGATGAATCTTGTGGTAGGCGCGGATGGTCTGGACCGCGGGTTCAAACAGGATGGCCGAGTTGTACTTGCTGAAGCCGCTCTGGCGATGATCGTAATAGAGCGAGCCGACGAGCATGGGTATCCCGGCCGCGTCGGTCATTCCGTGAAGATACTCCGCGATCCGTTCCTTGCGGTCGATCCAGTCCGACGTCGTGGGGTGGCCGCCGATTGACTGCATCTGTCGCGCCAGCACCTCGGCCGGCAGCCCATCCTCGGTCGCGATGTACCCGAAAGGATAGGCTGTTTCCGGCCAGACGATCAGGTCCGGTCGCGGTTTGACGGACATCGCGCGGTGGACGAGCTGCTCAAGCCGCTCTAGCAGCAGCAAGGGGTCTCCGCCCATCTTGTACCGCTGGGCAAAATTGGTCTGCAAGAGCGCCAACCGGGGCCCGTTACGAAACCGCGCCGTGGCAAGACGGTAGGAACCATAAAGGAGGGTGCCCCCGACCATCAGGCCCACAACCCAGAGCCGGACCGTCTGCCTGGCGGTCAGTCGCGTTCCCCTGGCCGATCTTCGCATGAGCGGCAGGGCGAGCAGATCCACGATCCAGGCGTTCACAATCGCGATGAGGAAGCTGATTCCCAGCGCGCTTGTGGTGTCGGCAATCTGGATCAACATCAAGAACCGGTACTGGCTGTGGCCCAGGTAGTACCAGGGGAACCCGGTGAGGACATGAGCACGGATGTACTCCATGCCAACCCAGAGGATCGGCGCGGCCATCATCAGGGGAATTTCCAGGCGGAGGACCGCCAGCCGCGCGAGGAAGAGAAATCCCGGCCACCAGAGCGAGAAGATCAACGCCAACGCCAGCCAGGCCAACCAGGCGGAGGGGTCGGTCAGGCGAACCCACTGGACCGACAATCCCCAGAACGTCAGTCCTCCGATCCAGGCGCCCAGGTAGAGCCAGAGTCGAGGGCCTGGCTGGATCACCAGCCAGAAGAGTGGGACGAGCGCCATCCACGCAAGCCAGCTCCACTCCACGGGCGGAAACGCCGACCAGAGGACGAGCCCCGCGGTCAAGCCCGCGACGACGGGATGCCGCGCGAGCCGATCTCTCAGATGGCTCTCGACTCCGCTCTTTGTGCCCGGTTCAAGGACGTGGGGAGAGGGCATGCTTCAGTCCTTAAGTCCCGAAGGGGCGAAGGGCGAGGGGCGAGTGAAAGGAGTCTTTTTCGCTCGCGTCTCGCCACTCGCAACTGGCAACTCGCCACATGTTAGCGTAAGGGCAGAAAAGGGACAATTTCACCCGGAGGGAAAACGCGGTCGCCCTCCGGGAAGATAGCCAGGCCGTCAGCCCGAGCGATGCCCAGCAGGTCGGCGGAGCCCGCCCAGTCGAGCGTCTCAACCACCGGCTCGTCGCCAGTCGCTGGTGATCGGTCGACACGTCGCGCCGGGTAGTATGTCGGACGTTTGCCTTTCTGAACGAATCGATTTCCCAGCCGAGCTTGCACCGTGTCCGCCGCCGGCAGGGGATGCCCCGCCAGAAGGCAGAGGGCAGGGCGGATGAAAAGCAGAAATCCAACCAGGCCGCTCGCCGGGTTGCCAGGAAGCCCGAATACCAAGGCGCCCGGGCGGTCGCCGCGGCCGGGACCAATTCCGAACCAGAGAGGCTTGCCCGGCTTGAGGCGAACCTTGTGAAAGATCTGCTTGACTCCCAGATCCAGGAGGGTAGCCGGGACGAGGTCGCGCTCGCCCACCGACACTCCTCCGGTCACCACCAGTGCATCGAAATCAAGCCCTTTGCCGAGCATCTCCTTGAGCACGCGCGGTTCATCCGGCGCGATCGCGGACACCCAGGCCGGACCATGCTCGGACACCAGAGCCTCGAGCATGACGGCGTTCGAGTTGCGAATCTGGCCGGGCCCAGGAACCTGGTCGGGTTCCACCAGCTCGTCGCCAGTGGGGATGATCGCCACGCGAGGCCGAGGAACCACCCGAGCGAGCAGCCGACCCACCGACGCCAGCAACGCCAGGCAAGCGGGACTCAAGAGGGTTCCCGGCCGCAGGATCGGATCTCCCGCGCGATAGATCCGGCCTTTTTCCTGAAGATTCTGACCGGCTTCCACATTCCTGGCGTCGATCTCGACCTGATCGGCCACGATCCGCGTGTCTTCAAGCATGACAACGGCATCAGCGCCTGGCGGCAGAGGTGCACCGGTCATGATCGCCGCGGTCTCGCCAGGCTGAAGGGCCCGGTCAGGCATCCGACCGGCCATAATCATCTCCACCAGCTTGAGCCGTCGCGTCTTGCCCTTGAGGTCGGTGGAGCGAACGGCGAAGCCGTCGACGAGCGACCTGGTAAAAGGGGGCTGATCGAGGTCAGCCGCCACCTCCTCGGCAAGGCGGCATCCCCGAACCTCTCGCAATGCACGATCCTCCGCCGGCAGCGGTTTTGCTTGCTCGATCACGAGAGCGAGCGCCTCGGCAATCGTCAGCATTCTTGGCCTCGTTCCTCCTCCCAGGGCATTGCCCTGGGCTGATTTGTTCCGGCCTTTCGGGGCAAATTCGTATTCCCCTGCCCTCTGCCCACCGCCCGCTCACTGCTCCAGAAAGTTCTTGAGCAGCGTGATGCCCTCCAGCGTCAAGAAGCTTTCCGGATGGAATTGCACCCCTTCGAGAGGGTAAGACTTGTGCCGAACACCCATGATCTCTCCCTGATCGGTCCAGGCGACGACCTGGAGGACCTCGGGAACCGTGTCGGGCTTGATCACGAGGCTATGGTACCTGGTCGCCTCGAATGGGTTGGACAGGTTGCGGTAGACCCCCTTGCCATCGTGGTGAATCCAGGAGGTCTTGCCATGCATGATCCGCTCGGCGCGCACGATCCGTGCACCAAAGGTGTGTCCAATGCACTGGTGTCCCAGGCAGACCCCGAGGATCGGAATCCTGGGAGCCAGCCGGGCGATCAGGTCGTTGGAAATTCCCGCCTCCAGGGGCGTGCATGGACCTGGGCTGATGATCAGACGCGACGGGTTTCGAGCTTCGACTTCCAGGGCGGTGACCTGGTCGTTGCGAATCACCTGGAGGTCGATGCCGGGATCGATCTCCCCCAGTCTCTGAACGAGGTTGTACGTGAACGAATCGTAGTTGTCGATCAGGAGAATCATGGCGCCTTCCCGGCCCGACCGGGTCAGCGTGGCGAACCCGATCGCCGACTCGCCCGGAGAAATGGATCGTACCGTTCTCACCGTCGCGCCGGAAGAGATTCTCAAGGGGACAAGCCCGCAGCCGAGACCCTTCGTGCTAAATTGGAACTGGTTTGATCCACCCGGGTGAATGCGGAATGGGGACCGCGGAATTGAATTCACTCCGCACTCCGAATTCCGAAATCCGCATTCGAGTTGCCCCGAAGGGGCGGAACAAATCAGCCCAGGGCAATGCCCTGGGGGAGGAGAACGGAGGTTCCCGATGAGCTCGTCCATCGTCGCGATCACCCTGGCCCTGGCGCTCTCCGGAAATGGCCAGTGCCCGGACCCCGCGCACTGCCCCTACCGCATGTACCATCATCATCACAACCTGGGAGGACGAGGCCGCTGGGTCGAGCCGGACGGTCCCGGTGACGGTTGGGGCTTTCCCAACAACAATCCGGACGGGTACGGTTACCACGACGTGTCTTCTTTCCTCCCCCTGGGCGCGAATCGGACTGAGGAGTACTTCTTCCCCCGGTACTTCGCGATTCCTCCCGAGCAGGCGTTCATGGGTACGTACTACAACCCGTACATCATGCGGGGTCAGCGGTATTTGCCTTACACCGGCAGCGGAGGCGACCATCCCATGGGCTGCTTCGCGCCCGACACGGCGGTCACCCAGATCAGGCCGTACAGCACCCTCAATGACACCCGCGCCGTCACGCCGATTCCCCGGCTGCGAGGCCGCGTCCAGGCCCCCGTGGAAAACTCCGGCAAGACCGGGCTGACGCCCTGAAAGCGACGAGTGGCGAGCGAAAGGAATCTGTTTTTCTCGCACCTCGCCACTCGCACCAAGCAACTCGCCACTTGGAACGAGCGGGTCTTGGTCGCGCTCGGCCGCGTCTTCGCTTCGGTAAAGGGCCGCCTTGGCAGGGGCAGCGCAAGGAGTCACGATGAGCGAGTGACGCTCGCTTGCTGTGGAAAGACGACTCCGGGAATGTCTGTGGCCATAGAGGGATACGCCATGTCCCAGTTCACCCTCCAAACCGTTGCTGCCGATCAATTCGATCTCTATACTACTAACTTTGAGAATCTTGTACGCCGGACACGATTTCGCGAGCGATTCCGTGGCAAGCTCTGGGGTTGCAGCCCCGGGTGATCCAGCGTGCGGAGCCAGGATGGCGACCACGCATCTTATCCGTGTTCAATCCGTGTTCAATCCGTGGCCCTGCACCGTCTTTTGGCTGCATCCAGGACCTGCGTCTCATGAGATTTGGCCCTGATTCCGCCTCAATCGATGTTTTCCAGGCCAGTGGCGAGCTGACCCGGTAATGCACGGACAGGCAAGCGAGAGCGGCGGCTGTCGATCGCATGGAAGCCTCCCGCCGCGGCTCAGAACGGGCCGCGGCGAGTTATTCAGCCCTTCTGGCAGTGTGCCCTTTCCCAGGATGGTTTCACGCTTGCAGCCATTATCGGGAACGAGATCGGGCTCTGGGATTTCGAGAGTGGCAAGATGCGTCGCACGCTTCCCTATCCCGATCAGAAGGACTACCGCTACTACCTGGCGCTGTCGCCTGACGGCAAGACTCTAGCGACCTCAATCCGGTAC
>JBMFUH010000084.1:6317-13216 GCA_049966735.1 Isosphaeraceae bacterium | reverse complement strand
GGGCGTTCTACGGTTTCGAGCTGGTGCTTGGCAGCTATACCCCCGACGCGCTGCCGCAGGTCTCGGTAGCTGCCCTGACCGGGGCGATGTTCATGCGCGTCAATTTCATGAACACGCCCATTTTTTCCTTGCCGGGGCATGCGGTCACTATCGCGCAATGGCAATTTCCCTTATTCATTCTCCTTGGCGTGCTCTGCGCGCTGGTGGGCATCGCCACCATGAAGGCCGTAACGAAATGCGAACAACTGGCGCGAGCTCTGCAAATCCCAGGCTGGCTGCGGCCGGCGTCGGGCGGCGTTATCCTTTCCATGCTGGCGCTGCGTTTTCCGCAAGTACTGGGCAGCGGTCAGGGCGCGATCGACTACTATTTTCATCATGAAGTTCCCCTGGCGTTGCTGATGGCCCTGCTGGGGGCCAAGATCGCTGGTTCCGCGCTGTCCATCGGGACGGGATTCCGCGGCGGCCTGTTCAGTTCCTCTCTGTTCATCGGCTGCCTGCTCGGCCAGATTTTCGGGACGATGGTGGGGCATTTCGTCCCCGTGACAGAGGGGAAGCTGGTGGGTTTCATGCTCGTGGGCATCGGCGCTACGGGCGCGTCGATCATCGGCGCGCCGGTGACCATGATACTGCTGGTGCTGGAAATGACCGGCAATTTCCCCGCGACGATCGGCGTGCTGGCCGGGGTGCTGGTATCCTCGGCCATCACGCGCTACAGCTTCGGCTACTCGTACTCCACCTGGCGTTTCCATCTGCGTGGCCTGCGCATCCTCGGCGCGCAGGACATAGGATGGGTGAGGGATATTACCGTCGGCAGCATTCAGCGCACCGGCATGAAAACCGTGCTGTCGGATATGAGCCTGGCGGAGATGCGCCAGGCATATCCGCCCGGCAGCGCCAAGCGATTGTTCGTGGTCGATGCGGAGGGGCACTACAAGGGAGTGATCGACGTGGCGGCGCTGTATGACGCCGCGCTGAATCGTGACGATCCCGGCATCACGGCGGCCACCCTTGCCAAAGGCGCGGACAGGACGCTGCTGCCCTCGCAGGACGTGCGTAGCGCGCTGAGAACCTTCGCACAGGGAGAGCTTGAGGTCTTGCCGGTGGTCTCCAGCGCCGACAACCCGAGGCTGATAGGCTATGTGACCGAAGTCTATGCGCTGTGGCGTTATAACCTCGCGCTGGAGGCGCATGGCCTGGGGTGTTGGAAATCATGAGGCTGCCCCGCGTCCCGCTTTCTGCCCCGTCCCGCTTTCTGCCCCCTGGTCAAAATCCACCACCTTGCGGAATTGCTGGGTGGTGGGCTACCTGGTTGCGTCGGCGGGCAGGTCAGGCTATGATTAGGTCACTTCGGATCCGCTCCTCGAACTGAGCCGGATCGCGGGGGCAGGGAATTGGGTGAGAAGCCCAGCCCGGCCGGGACCGTGAGGGGAGCAGGCAGCGCCTGCCCTTGAGTCGGACCCCTGTGACCCCGTATTCATGCCACCTAGACGCCGCGAAGCCCGGCGCCGGGCGTCCCGCTTCCAAGGGTCGGCGGGTTCCCGGTCTTTCCTCCGACCCCGTTTCCGGAATCAAATCCGATGCCTCCTTACGCCTCCCCGCTCGACCAAGCGCCGGAGCCCGCGCACCCCTGCTCTGATACGGCTGTCGGTACCTCGGAACGGCCCACCTGCCGCTTCCTGTTCCTACTTTCCGACGAAGCGGATCCTGGCGGCGACGGCTGCCTGGCACTGATCTTCCTGCGTCCGGGTACTGGGAAAGACTCGAGGGACCGTACACCAAGGCATGAGCCGGGCCAGGCAGGGTTCACGCTCATCGAGTTGCTGGTAGTGATCGCGATCATTGCCGTGTTGATCGCGCTCTTAATGCCGGCCGTCCAGGCTGCACGCGAGGCAGCGAGGCGAGTTTCCTGTGTCAACAACTTGAAACAGATCGGCATCGCGCTGCATGGCTACCAGGACACGAACAACACCTTTCCCGCCGGTGGCTGGATCGCTGTTTACGGTCAGCCTTCGACAAAAAACATGAATATAGGCTGGTCGGCGGTGGTGTTGCCCTGGCTCGAGCAGACCGCGCTCTTCAGCCAGCTCAACTTGAGTTACCCGTACAACAACGCTGTCAACTCGACAGCGGCTTACACCGTGCTCCAGACCTACCTTTGCCCTTCGGAACCGCGACGGACGTACTGGAACGAGTACCCCGGCCCGCCGCCCGATCCCTACTCATCGGCTGATGCCGACTACGGGGGCATGTACGGTCCCCGCACGCTGGGATCGTCGTTCACGAATAACCCGCCCGCTGGCATGATGATTTTCAACCAGTGCATCCGCTTGGCCCAGATCACCGATGGCACCAGCCAGACCATCGCCGTCGGCGAGGACCCCGAGGCGATCAACGCCATGTGGGTAAGCGGGCACAATATCTTCGACCAGTCTGCCGCGATCAATGCCCGCCCTCCCAGTGAGTACGGCGAGGAACTGACTAGCCAGCACCCAGGGGGCGTCAACACGCTCTTTGCCGACGGTTCGGTCCACTTCCTCAAGAATTCGACCAACCTTGCCGCGCTCTCCGCGCTCTGCACCCGCGCACTCGGCGAGGTGCTCTCGTCCAGCAGTTACTGACTGACCGCTTCGAAGTTCTCACAGGAGATCGAGATGACTACGCGCATGCACATGTTAGCATTGCTTGGATTCGTGCTTTCCCTGGTCGCGACGGCCAGGGGTGGCGACATCGTTGTGAATTTCAACGACCTGAGTTACCCCAACGGGATGTATGACCCCAACGAAGGCTACCCCTCAGGCCCAGCGCCCGGCGGCGGGAGCTATGACAACGGGTGGGACCTCAACGGCGGTTTCACCTCGAACGGCGTCTTCTTCAGCAACTCTTATGACCAAACCTATCACTCTTGGAGCGGCTGGGCGTACTCCAACGTGAATGACCCGACGAAAACCGGCCCCACGCCCTTCCTCGACGATTACAACCATCAGTTCGCGGCCATTACCGGAACGCCCCCGCCGGGATCGGCAAACTATGCCATTGAGTCTGGTACTGGTGGTGTGGTCAATCTCCCCTCGGGCACGTCGCCCGTTTCGTTCGATGTCACGAACACAACCTACGATTACCTGTCGATGACCCATGGCGATAGCTTCGCCAAGAAGTTCACCACGGGCGATTTCCTCGAGTTGAAAATATACGGATTCTCGGGTGTCAATGGAACTGGCAAGAAGGTCGGGGAAATCGACTTCTACCTGGCGAACTACACTTCGTCGAGCTCGCTTCCCGTGGACGTCTGGACCCTCGTCGACTTGACCAAGCTTGCCGGATCGCGGAGCCTCACTTTCGACTACGCCTCGTCCGACGTTGGATCATTCGGCATCAACACACCGGAATATTTCGCGATGGACGAGTTGACCCTCAGCACCGCTTCGGTGCCGGAGCCGCCCAGCGCGATCCTTGCCTTCGTCGGGTTGGGAATCACGGGCCTGGGTCTGACCGCCGCGCATCGTCGCCGCCTCCCGGCCCGGTGATCCGATAGCGCAAGTCCTTCCGGAGGCTTCGTGAAAACCGAGGGGACATAGTGGATTGTCACCGCGTTCTAGGCAGAGGGGAAAAAACGCCCTTGCCCAGTCCGCCTATCCGACGCTGGCAATCCACAATGTTCTCCTCGGCACTCAAGCGGATGCCGGCTGGACCGTTTTTGCGAGCAGGGCGTTCCTCGGGTCCACGAACAGCCAGCAGCACGCGCCGGCGAGGTAAAGCCCGCCGGCCGCCAGCAGCGGGAAGGCCCAGTCCTCGGGGCGAGAGCCCCCGCCAATCATGTAAGGCAGGAGGACCGGACTGAGGAACGCGCCAAGCTGCCCCGCCGTGTTCATCGTTCCGGTCACCAGCCCGGCGTGAGGCCCGGCGATATCGAGGCAGGTGCCCCACGCCGACCCCAGCAGGAAGCTGTCCGCCGCGCCCGAGACGGCAATCAGGATCGCGGCCAGCAGGGGATCTTTTGCCTGGGCTCCGGCGATCAAAGTCAGACCGGCGACCACCAGCGCGGTGAAGCCGACGCCGCAGCGCCCCAGCCTGTGTCCGAATGCCCGGATGGCATGATCGGTCGTCAGCCCCCCGAGGAGATCGGCGACCGAGCTTAAAACCAGGGGCAAGCCGGCCAGCCAACCGCCCGAGGTCAGCGAGAATCCCCGAGATTCCTTGAGATAAGTGGGCAGCCAGGTGAGGTTGAAGTAAAAACCATAAGCCTGGGTAAAATACATTATACACAATAATATCATATTCTTGTTTGAAATGATCTGGCGAAACGCGGCCCAGTCGAGCGATTCATGGCTCTCTTGCTGTCGTCCCTTGCGGATCAGGTTCAACTCCAGGGCATCGACTTGCGGGTGGTCGGCCGGATCATCGCGGAACCAGCGGAACCAGGCCACAGCCCAGAGAAAGCCGAACGTGCCGAACATGAGGAAGACCATGCGCCAGGGCATGAATGGGAGCAGGGCCGCCACCAGGGGCGGGGTCAGCCCGCCGCCGAGATGCGCGCCGGCGAAGAAGATGCCCTGAGCGGTTCCCCGCTCGGCCAGGGGAAACCACCGCGAGAAGGTCTTGGAGACGTTGGGAAACGCGCCTGCCTCACCCATGCCGAAGAGGAAGCGCACCGCCAGGAGCGAGGCGTAATTGAAGGCCGCGGCCGTCGCCATCGTGAAGGTGGACCACCAGGCCACGATGCGCGTGAGCAGCCGGCGCGTGCCGATCCGGTCGCCCCATGCGCCGGTGGGCATTTCGAAGAGTGCGTAGGCGATCGTGAAAGCACTGAAGACGAACCCCATCTGCTTCTTGGTGAGGCTCAGGTCGTGCATCATGTTCTGGGCCGTCTGCGCGATGCAGACCCTGTCCAGATACGTGATCCCCGCCAGGAGCACCGTGAACGCCAAGACCCGGTAGCGGACCCTCGAACCGGACCGACCGGGCAAGGCGAGTTCGGGTTCCGGCGGCAAGAAGGGATGATCGTCAGCCATTGAGAAACACCAAGAGAACGATGGAAAAGGACGCCCTCGCTTCCCGGGGTGTTTCATTAGAACCCGGTGGGAGGGCCCTGTCGACAGGCCCGCGACATTGATCATCCGGGGGCATCCAAGGTTGTGCGGTAATCGTCTGGTTCAGGCATGGTTCAAACCGAGGTTACAGGCGCGCGGAGAACGCGGGTGGTTGGAGTCTCGGCTCAGGCGGTCCCCGTTCCCCGGCGCGCCGGGGGACTCCGGCAAGAGTTCAGGCCACGAACAGCCCCTGACCGCCCTTCGCGGACCCCGAGGAATCTTCCGGCGTCCCCGTTGCGATCCTCCGGTACCCAGCGGAAAATGTGGCCGGTCCCTTCGTGCTTTACCTCTCGCGGACCAACCCGAAAACCGGCAGCAGAGTTCGACCCAGTGAAGCCCCCAACTTCCAGTAATTCGAGAATGTCTCACTCATGGCCGCGTAACGCGTAACCCGCATTCGATTTCGTGAAAGGGATGGGCCATGCCAACGACAACTCTCTTGGGATATCTCTTGCTGGTCAGCGCAGCCGCCGGAGCCGGCAAGCCGGCGTCGGAGCCGCCGGTCGCGATGTGGTCGAGCGATCCAGGTCACTGGCAGCGTGTGCCCAACGCCGCGGCCGCGCCGCTTGACGGGGTGACGCTCAGTAAGCGCTCGCTCTTCCGCCAATCCATGGAGAAACACACCGCGTACCTGCTGTCCGACGCCAACCTGGACGATATGGTGTTTCGGTTCCGCAAGCTGGCCGGGATCGAGAATCCTCCGGGGAAACCCCGTGGCTGGCAGAACACATTCCCCGCCCACGCGGCCCAGTTCCTCATGGGCGCCGGCAACACGTTGCGCTGGGGCGAGAACGCCCAGCTTCGGCAGCGCATGAACCAGGTGATCGACGCGCTCAAGGCGTGCCGCACTGCCGATGGGCTGCTGCCGGCCCCGGCCGGAGCCGGCGAGGAGGGCTATTCGTTCATGCTCCTGGCCCATGGGCTGGAGGCGGCGGCTCACGCGGGCAATCGCGATGCCTACGGACTGCTGGCCGATTGGGCAAAGTGGTATTGCCGACGCGTCGCAAAAGAGACCGCCGGCAACCCGCGTGCCCGGGCGCTGGGTGGGCAGAACTACTTCGCGGCAACGGGCTTGATGCTCGCTCACTTCGCTCCCGGCGGCACGCGGGCGGACGTGCTCCGCGCTTACCAGCACGTCTACCCCGAGTGGATGCGGCAGCTAGCCGACCGCAACCTCGAAGGCATCTGGAAGACGTGCCGCGGCCATCCCCATTCGGCCTACTGTTACGGATGGATCGGCTTCCTGGACATCTATCGCGCCACCGGCGACCGCCGGTTGCTCGACGCGATGCTCGGCGGATGGGAACTTTACCATGGCCACTGGCGGCATCCGGGGGGCACGCTGGCGATCTGTGAAGGAGAGCTGGCGTATCCCCCCGACTCGCTCTTCATCACCTCGCAGGCCCACACGGGCGAGAATTGCTCGATGGTCTGGTGGGCGAGGTTCAACCATAAACTCCACTTGCTGTTCCCGTCCGAAGAAAAATACATCGCCGATCTGGAAAAGGTGATCTACAACGTGGGGCTGGCCAACCAGGTAAACCGGTCGATCTGTTACCACACGCAGTTGGAGGGGCACAAGGACCGTCCCGGAATCCTGCACACCTGCTGCGAAGTGGTCGGGACGTACCTCTACGCGACGCTGCCCCAGTACATCTATTCGATCGCCCAGGACGGCCTCTACGTCAACCTCTTCGAACCCTCGTCAATCACGTGGAAAAACGGCGGACGGACTTGCGGGCTGACGATGATCAGCCGATTCCCCTTCCAGCCCGACGTATCGTTGCGACTGACGGTTGCCGAACCGACCTC
>JBMFUH010000084.1:0-6307 GCA_049966735.1 Isosphaeraceae bacterium | reverse complement strand
CCCTGAAGCTCCGGGTGCGCGTACCGGGGTGGGCGATGACGGATATGCCGATCCAGGTCGATGGGCGGGAAGCGGCGATCGGCAAGTCGGGCACTTACGCGGTCGTGGACCGCGTCTGGCACGCCGGCGATACGGTGACGTTCCGCCTGCCGTTCGGATTTCGAACTGTCCGTTATCAAGGCGCGGACCAGATTCCAGGACATTCGCGGTACGCGATCCTCTACGGCCCCGTGCTGATGGCTGCCGTCGCCCCACTCAATGACTCGAACAAGGTAGGACTTCCCGATCTCGTATTCCTGGACAAGACGAGGAAGGTGGACGCGCGGAACACCGGCCAGCTCAAGAAATGGACCTATCTGGTGCGCATTGCCCAGGATCCAGCGGTGCCAAAGGACTGGCTGATCCCGAGGCCGGGCGAACCGCTGACCTTCTCGGTTGCCGGTCAGGCGGAACCGTACCTGGTACCATACTGGCGCGTGGACTCGGAGAGTTTCACATGTTATCCGGTGATCGAGCGCCGGGATGGCGGATGAAATCGCGCGGAATCATTGACGACCAACACGTCCCCGAGGATTTTGAGCCACGGATGAACACTGATGAAACACGGATCGGAATGAGGACTGGAGCTGGTGACGTCGGTCTCGGATGCAACCTCGCCGGCCAGAGTCTCGGAATCCAATAAGTGTTCATATGTATTCATCCGTGGCCTGTTCCTCTTAACTACAATCGACTCCCGGCACTTTATTCTTCGCACGGTGGGAGGGCTCCGTCGACAGCCGGAAGCCGGCCGCCAACGGGTTGACTCGTCGCGCATGGAGGCTGAAGATCGAGACATCTCCAGCCTTACCTCTCGACCCAGGAGTCCTTGGCGATGTCCCACCACGAATACTCCACCCGAGGCTCAACTCGCCGGGACGTGCTCGCGGCGACGATCGGCGGCCTCTCCTGCGCGGCCGCCTCCGCAACACAGGTGAGGGCCCAGGATCGCCAGCCGGGCGCTGCGCCCATCGCTCCCAAAGATCCGCTGCGGATCACCAAGCTCGAGACGATGCTCGTCAAGCCGCGCTGGCTTTTCCTCAAGATTCACACCAACGCCGGCATCGTCGGCCTGGGAGAACCGCTGGTCGAGGGCCGCGCACTGACGGTGGCGACGGCCGTCAAGGAGATCGAACCGTATCTGGTGGGCAAGGACCCGCGCCGGGTCGTCCATCACTGGCAGGCCATTTATCGCCACGCCTTCTATCGCGGCGGGCCGGTCCTCACGAGCGCGCTCAGCGGCATCGACATGGCCCTCTGGGATATCAAGGGCAAGGCGCTGGGCGTCCCGGTCCACGAACTACTGGGCGGACCGACCCGCCGACGGGTTCGCGTTTACGCTCATGCGGGCACGCCAGCGGCGATCAAGCGGGACCTGGCGCGCGGGTTCACCGCGTTCAAGACCACGCCCGCAGTGCGCCGGCCTGCTCGATATGTGGAGACCCCCGCACAGATCCATCACGCGGCTGAGCGGTTCGCCGAACTGCGGAAGGCGGCGGGCGACAACGTGGACATCGCGATCGACTTCCACGGCGCCATCAGCCCCGCGACCGCCAAGCTGCTGATCAAGGCCCTGGAGCCGTACCAGCCGATGTTCATCGAGGAACCCTGCCAGGCCCAAAATCACAATGTGATGGCCGAGATCGCGCGCGGGACCTTTTTGCCCATCGCCACCGGCGAGCGGGTCTTCACCAAGTGGGGCTTTCGTGAAGTTCTCGAGACGCGCGCCGCGACGATCCTCCAGCCCGACCTCTGCCACGCCGGCGGCATCACCGAGGTCCGGCTGATCGCCGGCATGGCCGAGGCGTATTACGCCGCCATCGCCCCGCACAATCCGTTGGGACCCATCTCACTTGCCGCGGGGGTTCAGATCGCCGCATCCATTCCCAATTTTCTCTGCCAGGAGCAGGTCTCGCTCGGCGAAGGTTACATCAAGCAGCCATTCACCGTCCGCGAGGGCTACCTCGACCTGCCGACCGGGCCAGGCCTGGGCATCGAGCTGGATGAGAACGCGTTGGCGGACAAAATCGGCCACAACTGGCGCGACCCGGAATCATACGACGCGGACGATGGGTCGGTGATGGACTGGTAGACGGGGACCTCGTCGGGCTTGAGGACCGCCCAGGCAATCCGGCTGGCGGGCCCGCCTGATGTCAGTATCGTAGGGCCCGCTCTGCGGACCAAATACCCCGGGCGTCGGTTCGCGAAACGGACCCTACGGGGAGCCGCCGAAAACCGCTCTAACGGATCGATCCGGTTTCAACTCGCGAGACAGGGGCGATCTTGACGGTCTGGCGCGGAACGAATCGGTGCCGCCACGGCGCGGTTCTTTCCCTGGGCCTTGGCCTGCCCCAGGGCGGAGTCGGCCGAATCGAGCAGTGCCTCGACGGAATCGGCCGAGGCCGGGTACTCAGCAACGCCGATGGAAACGGTCAGGCAAGGGAGTTCCGGCAAGAGACAGGGCGTCGTCTCCACGCTCCGGCAAATCTTCTGAGCAACGAACAGCGCCCCTTGAATTCGAGCGCGAGGCAACACGACGATGATTCGGTCGTCATCGATCCGGGCAACAATGTCGCTGGACCGAAGCTGCGCGGCGAGATGTGTGCCCACATTCCGCACCGCCCGACTGGAAACCTCGCTTCCCAGAAGCTCGCGGATACCGCTTAACCGATCGACGGCCACGCAGAGCAAGGCGAGCGGCTCACCATGACGTCGGGCCTGGCCCAGGGCGAACGGCAGCACCGCGCCCAGGAACGTGGCGCCCTGAAGAACGGGAGTGCTGAACTCCGGCGTCCGCCCCCCTGGCTCTCCAGGGCTGAATTCCCTGCACAGCTCGGCGCGGTGATCCGATGGCAACTCGGGCGGGGCCTGGCGAGGAGACGTTTCATCGGCTTCTCGCTGATCGGTCCGGCCCAGAGCGCACACGGCCATGGTGCGGAGCGTCTCCAGACGCCGGCGAGTCATGGACAACCAACTCATTTTTGAAAAGCTTAATAACGCTTTTTCCACGGGTGCCACCCACTCCGTTTCCAGGGAGCCGCACAGCAAACGATCCGCCGACTGAATGGCTCGGTTCGCACTAGCAAATCCCGGACCATTCATGTAGGCAAGTTCCAAAAGGCAGCAACGACTTTACCGGCTGTAGCGATCTTGCCACGTGATGGACCGAACGTCCTCTCAGTGGAAACTCACTGAACCGACTGCCGCTCTCGATTCAAGCCTAGGCCAGGATTGAGCGCGCGTGGGAATCGGTCTTGCCAGGATTCAAAAAAAGGACCAGGATACGCACCGCGGGGCGCTGAGCCCGGCAGCATCCGCGGGGAGAGAAATGGCCGGGAAGGCTGAGGTGGGCAGTGGGCAGGGAATTCACTCGCGATTCGCCTCTCCGTGACCTGTGGGACAAGATTCCGATCTTGTCACTAAAAAACATGAAATATAGACAAGGTTGGAACCTTGTCCCCGACGAAAGCCACTCGCCGCCCGTGTCTGCGATCGGCTGGGGCAATCTAGGCCGACAGGAGTGGGCGTGGGCGAGTAGATAGGCCAAGCAGGATGAGGCCTTTGATCATGCGAAAGACGCGGCTCGCCACTGCTGCGGTTTCCCTGGTGGGACTGGCTGCCCTCTTATTGGGGCCGTCCGGCTGTTCCTCGACCGGTCCACTTCAGTTGCCCAGCGTCACGTTGCCCAGCCTCAGTCGGATGTTCTCACTGCGTCCCGTGGCAACGAATCCCCTGGTCGTTCCCTCCACCGACTTCGACCTGATCTGGAACAAGTCCGTCGCCGTGGTGGACAAGTATTTCGATATTGCCGAAGAGAACCGCTTGTCTCGCAAGATCGTCACCCAGCCCCAGGCGGGGGCGACCCTGATCGAACCGTGGAGCTGGGACTCGGTCACGTTCACGGACCGGTTCGAGTCGACGCTCCAGACCATACGACGCTTCGCCATCATCCAGATCGACCCGGGCCCGACGGGTGGGTATCTCGTGAAGGTGGA
The DNA here is from genome assembly GCA_049966735.1 of Isosphaeraceae bacterium. Classification (GTDB taxonomy): domain Bacteria; phylum Planctomycetota; class Planctomycetia; order Isosphaerales; family Isosphaeraceae; genus Aquisphaera. Next base: position 2,276 of record JBMFUH010000084.1, on the reverse strand, counting down.
GGTGCACAAGGAGCTGGAGGACATGGTGAAACCCGACCGCCAGATGGCAGGGCGTGCCGTGTTCAACAACACCTTCCCGGTGAACCGGACCCGAGAAATCGTCGGTCCTGTACCCGCTCCTCTGGGTTGGATCAACCGGGGACGAGATTCCCATCTGGAGCAGGTCATTCTGGCTGGAATCCGAGACGCGCTCTTTCTTTGAGCGCGAAATGCTCCTGCTACCCGGACTTCCGTCGGATGCCTCGCGATCCTCCCACGCGACGGAGATCGCCGGCCTTGCGAGCTGACAGATCGGCTGAACACGATTGGCTGTCGCCGGACGTGCATGCACCCTGCATTGCCTCCGGCGCAATACAAGAGCGGTCCCGCGCCCAACCTCGACCAACATGTCGAAAACGCAACACCGGGCGATCCTCGCCGCGGGCAGATCACGAATCGGCATCATTGCCGTTCAAGATTTGTTTAACATCCCTGGAGTCCGTTCAGTACGCGTTGAACGTCCAGTATGCTCCTGCCGCGGCAATCCCGATCCAGCTAATGGTGGGATCAAGCAGGGCTGCACGGTGAGCGGGTGAGCCCATCCACATCGCTCCGGGAAAGTCCGCTCCCATCGCGGAATTCTGTCTTCGGGCAGGCCCCATCACAAAATGCCCCAAACCCCAGGACATCTGTGCATTGTTGTTCTGGGCTGCCCAGTTCGAGAGGTTCTGGTCATAGCCGACTGCTCCCAGACCATAGGAAGCCCGAACCGAGTTCAGCCAGGACAAGAATCCGTATGGATCGCTCCCGCCAGTGCTCGGAGCTGTCTCCGCAACAGCTTGCGCCGGGGCGGTTTCCGCAACCGGAACCGTGTAGGACGCTGGAATGACCTGCTGTCCTTCCGTCGTGGTCTGTGCTGGCTGGACAGCTTGAGTGGATTGTGGAGCATACGAGTACTGATAGTACTGAGGCGTATAGGTTTGCTGGTAATACTGCGGAGCATAGGTGGGCTGGTAAGACTGGTAGCCTCCCTCCGCTCCGTACGCATAGGTCGGTTGAGTGTAGTAGTAGGTGGGCTGCGCGGTGTAGCCGTTTGCCTGATACGTCCCCGATGCCGGGTAGTAAACATACTGTTGGGCTTGCACTTGCGACGACGACACGAGAATCGCCGCCAGCCCCGTCAGGACCCACGCCACACGGCTCGTTGAAGACTCATGAGGGTTTTGCAACGGACTATCTCCCTAGAGCAACATGGGCCTGCGCCACACCTTATGACGCCCGCACACGCCAGGGAGACACCCGAATCCGGGATTAGCCGGCCCGAGCTTCCTAAGCGTACCCATGGTGGGTGCCAACATGGGAACTTTCTCCACAAAATGCAACCCCCCTCTGGGATGATGAAAAAAAACAACAGCAGCCAGATCGGCCTTGCATGGTCGCGTCATGATATCGCTTGTTGTTTTCGTAATATTCCCCTCGATCCTGGCAATGTCAAAAGGACACGGGCGCAAGTCGAAGGTGAGTCTAGAAAAGCGACCAGAGTTGTCGAAAAGTGGCCAAATGCCAAAACTGGTGCCTGGGCGTAACTTACCAGGCGCATACCAATCATGAAATGTTGATATACGAATCTAGCATGATCTCCCGAGCGCGGAAAGCGGTCTCCCGATCCAGTAATCCGCATCGGTCAGGGATCAAGAGCAGAGCGTGCGAGGAGGAGAGCCGGCATTCACAACGGCAGCTTTGCTAAACAGCGCAATGGGAAAACCTCGACGTCGACCCCGGTGGCGTAATGGGCCAGAAGCTCTCCGGTGGGCCGGACAATTCCCGAGGCTGCCAGCAGGTTCTCGTCCAGTGAGAGGATCCGGGCCGCCTGTAGCGGATAGGGAAGATGATGGACCTGTCCTTGATAGAGCCGGTCGCGCCCGATGGTGTAGAGCAGGTAGCGCTCGGCAAGGAAGTGTTCGAGGGTCCCGGGCCGGGCCGGTTGAACCGGACCGGAAACCTCGCCCCGGATCAGGTACGACGCCGGAGCGGGAGCAGGCCAGCGTCTGACTCCGGCATAGACGATCGCTCCGGGCCAGCCGGAATTCCCGCGCGACTCTTTCTCCAGAAACATTCGCGCGTGGTGATAGAGCGTTTTTCGGGTCGATAGCTCACCGTAGTCCCGGCGCGCCGGGAGACGGCCGGAGCATTTGGTCCGCACAGCGGACCCTACGATATTTGATCAGTGCGCAAGCCGACTGTAAACCGCTCTAGGAGCTTGTCTGAATAACACTACCGCGATTCACCCACCAGTC
>JBMFUH010000083.1:0-13217 GCA_049966735.1 Isosphaeraceae bacterium | reverse complement strand
CCTGATCGCCGGTGGGGCCCATCTCTGGAGAGGGCCTGGGTCTTGATTCCGTGACAGCAAGCTTAGAACCGCATCCGTAACGCTGCCGTGATACCGCGGCCAGCCAAAGTTGAGCGATCGTGCACGTGCCGCTTGGGACATCGCGGCGCGAAGCTGAGGTGAATTGCCAAGCTGCTCCATGCGGCGCGCGAGTGCATCGACGTCACCAGGTGGGACCAAGAAGCCTTCAATACCCTGACGAACGACTGAACCGGACGCGGGTGTCACCACGCTCGGCAGACCAGAGGCTAGGGCCTCGTACGTCACAACGGCGGAGCCCTCGAACAGCGAGGGAAAAACAAACACATCAGCGGCTGCCATCCGTGAAGGTACATCCTCATGGCTAACTCGGCCCAGAAGTTGGACATGAGGAAGAGAGGAGGCGAGCGGCTGGATGTTTCGAGGTAATGGGCCAAGGAGTTGCAGCTTCCAGTGAGGACGACGAATTCGTTCCCAGGCCTCGAGCAGGTACTTGACCCCCTTCCGCTGCGTGATCCCTCCTGCAAAAAGAAAAGTACAGCTTTCTGTCTCAGCCCTTCTTGCCGCCGGTCGAAATCGAGCGGAGTCCGCAGCGTAGGGTACTACACGGATCTTATGGAGAGACACCCCCGATTCTACAAGGCGATTTGCAATATGCTCTGAAGGAACAAGAATTATATCAGCAAATGTGATATCACGTATTCGCCTGTGATGAAGCCAGTTCAGCTCAACGCGATCCAAGAGCCCATCGCCTAGGTAAATCGGGAAGAAATCAGGAGCCACTCGTGCTTCACGGTCGAGCACTTCCAGCTCCTCGCGAACATCACCATGAACCATGCTCAGCACGGTTGGAATACCGAGTCGGCGACAGAGGGGCAACGTTCTTCCCGATGCGACGTCACTGAAGACCATGAGCACTGAGGGACGGTATCGACCTACAATCCGAGCTAGCCGGTGGTCAAACCAGACCGTCCTCGTTCGAGCAAGGGCGCGTTTGAGAACAACAGTGTCCCTGCGGCCCGCGACGAGGGCTTCCATGCGGAGCAAGAAATCGATACTGGGTACAGTGGAAACGAGATTTGTAGGAATTTTAGCGTGATATCGGCGAAAGAGGTACTTCTCCCATCGTCCCCAGAGTCGAGCGGCGAAATGGCGAGCCAAAGTGGGTAGCGTAGCTACGGGATTGTAGAACGTCGAAGTGACAAACTGATCGAGTAACCCGGCTTCGCTGAAGCCGACCACTGCTTGGTAGGCGGGAGGACGAGCGTCCGGACATGCCACCATGACCAGTTTCTTGTCTCGAAGGCGTTCCATCGGCTGTCGATCTTCCATGATTCAACGATTGGCCCGCGGTGTCTCTAGCTGCCTGGAAACGACTGGGCATGCTTCTCACGCCGAGCGAGTTCAAGGTCGTGGTTGACCATCATCTCAATCAAACCGCGAAAGTCAACCTCAGGCACCCACTTGAGAACTTGACGGGCTTTGGACGCATCTCCGAGAAGAACATCAACCTCGGAGGGACGCGTGTACTTGGGATCAAAGTCGACAAAATCGCGGTAATCCAATTCCACGAGCGCGAAGGCGAGCTCGAGCAGTTCGTGAATGGAATGGGTCTCGCCAGAGGCCACGACAAAGTCTTCGGGCTTCTCCTGCTGGAGCATCATCCACATCGCCCGAACATAGTCTCCCGCGTAGCCCCAATCCCGCTTGGCTTCGAGGTTGCCCATCACCAGGCGCTTCTGCAATCCCTCCTTGATCCGCGCGGCGCCAAGCGTGACCTTCCGGGTGACGAACGATTCGCCCCGTCGCGGACTTTCATGGTTGAAGAGGATCCCCGAGCAAGCATAAAGATCGTACGCTTCCCGATAGTTGATTGTCTGCCAATGGGCGTACAGTTTGGCACAAGCATAGGGGCTCCGCGGGTGGAAGGGAGTTGCCAAACCTTGAGGAGGAACTGCTGAACCGTACATCTCCGAGCTGGAAGCTTGATAGAATCTTACAGGCTTCGTTCTATTCAGTTGTCGCACAGCTTCCAGCAGGCGAAGTGTTCCCAGACCCACGACGTCTGCGGTATAGAGAGGTTGGTCAAATGAAACGCGCACGTGACTCTGGGCACCAAGGTTATACACCTCGTCGGGCCTCACCTGATCCATCACGGTCGCAAGGCTGGAAGCATCCGCCAGGTCAGCGTAATGCAGGTGCAGCCGGTCGCGCACATGCTCGTTATGTTTGAGTATGTGATCGATGCGTTGACGATTCAAAGAACTTGACCGTCGGACCAACCCGTGCACCTCGTACTCAGGCCGACCCAGCAGGAATTCTGCAAGGTACGATCCATCCTGTCCCGTGATTCCCGTGATCAAGGCTCTCTTCATGAAGTCAAGTCCCGGTTCCGTTGTGTTGAAACACCTAAGGCACCCGATCAGGGCACGTAGTACTCGGCACGATCAAGGGGAAGTACCGGCTCCAACTCGATGAGTAGTGCATGAGCGAAGCACCGCAATGCCTCGCCGTCAGGGTCGTACTCGCCAGGGGCAAAGATCTCAACCGTCATCGACGAGCCTCGCGTGGTCCGGCCATGACTGCTGCGGCTGGTAATCGGCAGACGCCGAACGAAATCCTCGAGCTGGCCCTCTCCAAAAATGTAATACCAGAATCCAACCTGTTCGACCAGTTCACCTTTCCCGTATCCTAAACGTGTGATCAGGTGCCCTCGATTGTCCGCGCCTTCAATCCTCAGTACCTTCGTCTGCGACTCTATCCTGGTCCATCCACTGGAAGGAAGACAAATCTCCGGAGTATGGCGAAGATTCGTTCCCTTTTCGGAGTAGTTGAGCCAGACCGTAAAGCTGAGCCCAGGTTGGGTACGGCTCTGATAGACCCGGTTGAGATATTCTGTTGTTTGAGCTCGCTCAACAATGTCAGCCGCGACGGCTTGATCCCGACCCACCCAATCGCCAAACACCTGGGGGATCGACGCCAACCCCCTGCGCAGTCGTGGACGCTCCGTTCGGTACAATTGCTCGAATGTCGTCTGAGCAGCCAATCCGACCAAGAGGATCACCGTGCAAAGCACAAACCGAAACGTCTGTTCCATGACAACACCCCGAGACAATCGCTTAGCGGCAAGGCACGACGAACACCCGAGCTTTTAATCGATTTGGAGATCTCTTCACGATAGCTCGCTCTGCAACAAGCAACTTGCCGGAGGCAACGGCTGCCGGTCAGGAACTGTTGGATCCGAGAGGCCCGACTCCAGCGAATGGGATCTGCTGGATAAATTCGGGGCAAGCTGATTCAAGAGCCCGCAGAGCAAGTTCAGCAGCAGGAGTCCCAAGGCCATCATGAGGATCCCCTCGATGGTGTGGTAGCTGCCGGATGCATACTGAGGATTGACATAGTACATGATGTAACCTGTCAGCGCAATGCGTGCCACGTTCGCTGTGAGTGCGATGGGCAAAGCCGACAGAATGACAATGAGCCGATACCACCCAGGACGGGTTGTCAGATAAGCCACAGCGGTCGTAAGCGCGAGGAACCCGGTCATCTGGCGCATGCCACTGCAAGCCTCGGCTACAAACATCTGAATCCCGCCCGGTAGTGTCATTCTGTTGCCTTCACAGAGGACCGGGACACCTGTGGTGTTCATCAGGAAGGATGCGAGATGACTGGCGAGTAACTGGAGTGGGGAAGCAATCCGCGAATACATGGCGATGGGGAGAGGAATCATGAAAATCAAGAAAAGAAACGCAAACCAATACTTCCTCAGAGCATCACGACCGCAGAGCAGACCAAAAATGCCTATCAACCCAATCAAGAGAGCGAGGTCGCCGAGAAACGGAATGGGTAACGCAACTGTGAGTAGACGTACGACCAAGGCAAATCCAAGCAAGACACCTCCCAAAAGCACGCCGGCACGAATGCGAACCGGGCCGCGACCAGCTATTTGGTTTGCGAAGTAGACACTCAAGAGTGGAACGAGAAATCCATGGCTATAATTCTCATCTGTCGTCCATGCATAGTAGAAATGCCGGAGATTATCGCGAAAGAGCAGGCCGAATAGGATAAGACAGACCAAACCACCAATGAGTGTCATCCGCCCCACAGGATCACAGGCCGCATGATAGACCAGGTTTGCCAGCGTGGTCTTGGCTCTTGCAGAAGAGACCTGTCTTGGCCGCAAATCCAATAACCCTTCATGGTTTCTTTTCATGGATATTTGATCACCTCTCTGTGCAGAGTTCATGCCGCCGTCATGTGCTCAGTTGGCTCTTGGAGCATGGGAGTTTTGCCGTCGAATGAGTGCGGAATTCCGCTGCAATTCAAGTGCGCGTCGGCCAATCTCATCGCTGGTAGCCGCCTCCATGGCCGCTTGAATTGCCGATCTTCTTTGCACATCATCCCTTGCTTGGAGTGCGATTGTCGCCAGGTTAAACCACCACGATCGTTTGACGCTCAAATCGTCCATATGGCCAATTGCTAGCAGATATTGCCTTTCGGCCTTCCGCCACTCGGAGAGCAATGCATAGGCTTCCGCGCATGTGGCCTCCCGAATCGCGCGCTCAGCACGAGTAGGGCCAATCGGTTCCGGACTGTCAAGGATATCCATGGCTAGATCCTGCGCCTCATGACGGCCCTGCTCGTGAAGAAGTTGAGCCATCGCCAACGTAACAAGCGTATTGTTAGAAGTAACCTCCGACCACTGTTGGTACGGCACGGCTGAATTCCCGACAAGCTCACGAAGAATCATCAGGCAGACGTCCTCACCTGGAAGAAAGAACCGGCGGACTCTCGAGTCGCTGTTATATGCGATCTCTGCATAGCCGGACTTGGCCGTGCGACAATTCAAATTGAGGGCATGGCGATAAAGCCGAATTGCAGCGGCTTTCTTGCCTGCCAGACGAAGCTGGCGCGCACTCCACGTAAGACAGGTCACATCACGACTGAGTCCCAAATGAGAGACCAGATCACCACCTGATTGAACATGGTCAGCAAGTTGTGCTCGAGCGAGCCGAGCGGTTGGACTGATCGGGGAAATCTGAATCGCGGAGTCCAACAACTCACGACAGGTTTCAATCGGATTCTCCATGAGACACGAGCGCCCGCAATAAACTCCCCAGATACTCAGATGAAACGCGGTTGTGCACCACCATGACGGCCTGGAGGGTTGCACGAACCCAGGAAGAGGTTTCTCTTTACCTGCACCAGCGGCCCCTGTGAGCAGGCGCTGGCTGACGATCGCGGCATTCGAACAATCGCGCGCCCATCCCAGCGACAGGAATGATCCCATCACGCCCAGTCCCAGAACCAGGAATGCAATTGGCGCCCAGAAGAATCTGAGAGGAAGGAACCACATATCAGGCTCATGCGCGACAGTAGGACGTTGTTCAGCAACTATACAAGTCTGCAAACTGTCACTTATGCGCTTTGATGCCTCGACTGGCACTGCAATGATGTCCTTCATCAAAGGCAGGCTTGATTCAGGATCGACTGTTTCATCCGACGACCTGTTGACTGGCCAGGATTGAGCGTGATCAACCAATTGAATTCGATCAATCGTGTTTCCCCGGCTCTTTTCCTTGGCGAGATCAGGCTGAGAGGGCGACCCTGACACTTGACTGCCTGGAGTATCGCCGGCGGCGGGATGACCTGGACCTTCATGCCATGGCACATTGCACAAGGATGCCCGTGTAAAACCTGAGAGAATCAGCGAATTTGTAATCAATGTAAAATTAAGATTCCCAATATGTGTTACGGTGCAGGCAATTGAGTGATACATGGATTCATTTATGCACCTACTTGCGGCAATGTTTTGCGTCAGCGCGCGGCCAACATCGTGCGGCTGAATCGGCGGAGGTTCTCTTGAATCCGTCACTCCCGGGTCGCCCAGGAGAATCGTCGCAACTGGGGGAGCGGTCGTTGCCGGCACCCGTGAAATGGGTAACAGTGGCAAGCAAGGCGGTTCTTGTAGAATTGGGGGGGCTGACGTCTGCTCCGCGATGGAATACTCCTTGATCGCAGGAGTCGTCGCCACACGCGGTTCCAATTGAAACGGAGTCCTTAGACTTAGCTCGCCGTCACACTCGTCCCTTAGCGGTGGAGTGTCTGCGGACGCATGATCAGCAGGCTCCTGCGCAACGTCTTGGAGTTCGGCTGTCGGAGAATGCTCGCGGGGGGAGACGTTCGACTTGCTTGGCGTGCGCGGTCGCTGAATCGATGTGCCCAGGCTGTCACTTTTGCAAAGAGAACGTGAGGGTGCTTCTGGATAGCTGCGGACCAACGAGGAATGAGAGCTTTCGTGCGCTGACCTCGGTTGAGGAGCACTCGAGTTGACCAATGGCTCAGTAAGTGGACTTCGCGAAGTCGAGAGAGGAGCCGACCCTTCAGCAATTGAATACTGTCGAGCTTCATCCAAACGCTTCCAGTCTTCGGTGCGGTTGCGGTTGCGTGCTCTCGAAAGGTTTGCTCCCGCTGCCTCCCAGCGAGCTTCCCATGGATTCGCCAATGATTGGGCGACAACGCGAACATCCGGCCCAGTTGTTCGATCTGGAAGTGCGCGTGCCGATTCCGAAAGAGGAAGCCCTTTGCTGTGATCCGCCTCAGCCAGGTTGCCCCAGTTCTTGACTGAGCTGACGGCTGAAAGATCGTCAAGTCGCGGGCGGTCCGCCAGCAACTTCCAAGATGCTGGGTTGAGCTCCGAACCAGGATCTTCCCACGTAAAGCTCGCCGTAGGACTTCGTCGCAACGTCAAGGAGACGAGGCCAATTCGGAAGGGCGTCTCAAATTGGAGTGCGCAAGGGGCGCCTATTGGTTCATCCTGCACAAAAAGCAGACCTTGAGCACAGAGGGGCACGAGGCGCCAGCCGAGGCCACGCCTCTGTAGCCGACACACTTGGTCGGGCACCTGTTCATCTTCAAGACGCACCTCGCAGAATCGAGCTCGGCCGATTTGAACCGACATCCAGGGAATCTCCACCACCCGCATCAACCTGGATGCCGGATCCTGGATATGGAGATAGGTGGATTCAGGCATGGTGCAATCGACTCCTCCCTGAGTCACAGCCGCATCGAGCTGCTCCACCCACGTTCAACGAAAAGGTCTGTGCCGCCTGCCAACCAGCGGTTGCAGACTCCAGCCATCGCGCTCACGGAAATTGCTATGGCACACAGTTCCGTGGTCCAGTGAACGACCGAGAGCAAGCCAATACTGACGGCCGCTCCTATCAAACCATGAGCAAGAGATTGATCAATACTGCTGACCTTCTTCAACCCCGCGGGCAACCTGATCAGACTCCAGAGAAGTGCAAGCACGAGCAGTCCCAGACCAGCGCTACCAGCTTCCGCACCCCACTGAAGAACGCTGCTCATTGCAGTGGTCGACGAGACCGCGACCGCCTTGAAATAGGGATGAATCGTCGGAAAACTTCCCAGCCCAGCTCCCACCAGGGGGAATTCTCGGAGTATGCGCAGACTCGTAGACCAGAGGCTACGGGCCAGCACAAGATCTGGCGGCTCGACCGGGGGGGAATCCCGAAAGATCGCAGGCCACCAAGCCTGGAGCGCAACACCCAGGCTCAGACCTGTCAGGAGAAGCAACATCAATCCTGAAGCAATACCACGCGAGTTTGATCTGACAATTGCTGGAATCAACACAATTGCAAGCCCGATCCCCAGCGGTAGGCAATAATAGAAACCGGCGATCAAGCCCAGTAAGATCGCTGCCGGGAACATGAGGATCAAAACCAGGATGACAAGGCCGCCCAGGCTAGATTGTCCCAGTCGGTCGACAAGGCTTTCCCGGCTCCCCCTGGATGAGACGAGATGAAGAACAACCGCTAAAGCCAAGGGCAGCGCAATCGTTCCCGAGGCCAAGAAGGCCCCCGACCCGCCCATCATCGTTCCGAAGAGAAACGGCACGACGGGGGCAAGCACGGCCTGGGGTGGCGCCGCGGAGCCGTGCGCGGCAATCGAGGCGGGATCAGGGAGATTCTTCAGAACCGCAAGTGTCGGTGCCGCGCAGGCGTCGTCTAGCGTGGGCCCCCAAGCAGGACCGGCACCTGGCAGGAAGATCCCATAAAGCCCATTACTCTTGCTGATCACCTGGACAGTTGCGATGGCTGCATTAAAGAGAAAGCCTGCAATCACGAGCCCGCAGACAAGGTACAGCCTTTCAAGACGATCGGTAAAGTGAGTCACAACCCAGAAAATGCCCAGGTACGCCGAGGCCGTGATCAGCCACCGGAGGGTGGCGGATCGATCGAGGCTTGCTGGGGATCGAATCGCCAGAGGTGGAGGGAGTTCGACATCGGGCGCGTCCGCACGCACGAGCGCCGGTAAAAAACCACAGGCATAGACGCTCTGCGCGGTGGGGGAGAGGCGTCTCGCCAGAGAGGCCGGCAGAGGGACGATTTGCAGAATGGCCAACGCCAGAGTGAACAGCCCCAAGAGCATCAGAGGGCTCTTGATCACGGGCATCCGACCCGAAAGCAGAATCTGGGTGAGCTTGGCCAACACAAGCAAGCACGTCCCGATCGACAGAAAGGGTGTGAACCACCATACTGCTCCTCCGAATCCCACCGTGCTGCCCAGAACAAGCAGAGCAATCAGAGCGCAAATCAGTCGGTCGCTCATCGATAGAACAACTTGACGCGCGTTCATCAGGTGTGACTCCACGTCATGACAGTCCTCATCTTGTCTCTGGGCAACCAAGTCAGCAGAATGCCTCTTCGCGCCGTTGGTCTCGGTTCAATGATCCGTCGGTTTCGCCTGTACGTCGCATCGTCATCGGGAGAGCCATTGACGTTCCATCATATCCATAACTTGACCAGTTCTGCAAGTCCTCCTTCAAGCTATTAACAATCACACCAGCAATCAGAACGTGTGACTGCTCAAGCATGGCCTTGCTCCGTTGCAGGGTGATCAGCTCATGTGCGCCGGCCCGAACGACCAGGATTGAAGCATCCACCATTCGTCCCAGCATCCGGCAATCCGCCATGCCCAGAACGGCTGGACCATCCAGGATGACTCGATCGTAGTGGTTCGCCAAAGCCGTGAGAAGCTGGCGCAGCTCCCGGGTGCCCAGAACCTCGATCGGAACCTCGCGCGGATCACCCGTGGCCATGAAGTCCAGATTTCGAAGCTCTGTATGCCTTAACGTCTTTTGCCAGGGAAGAATGCCTTGGAGCACCTCAACGACGCCGTGTCTGGTGTCTTCTTTCCCTGGCTCTGGGGGAAACACATCGGCAAGCGTGGGGCGCCGAAGGTCAATGTCTACAAGCAGTGTTCGCTCGCCAGCCCGGGCGCAGGTAGCAGCCAGGTTAAGAGCCGTTGTACTCTTGCCGTCTCCGGCTTTGGGGCTCGTCACGAGCAACGTGACGATTGGACCACGGCGGTCGGTCACCCCCAGTAAACTTGCCCTGATGTTTCGAAACGCATCCGACTCCAGCGAGTCGGGTGTACCGGGAGTCCAGAGATGACCTGCGCGATGCGTCAGGGCAGTACGACGAATTCGGGGGACGACGCCCAGAAGAGGAAGTGTCAATCCGTGGGTAACATGTTCGGGAACTTTCACGGAGTGGTCGAGATGCTCCAGAAAGACAACCAAGCCAATCCCCAGGCCAAGACTCAGGATCAAACCCATTCCTATGTACAATGTCCGGCTGGGTCGGACTGGCACGGTAGGCTCGACCACGCTTGCCGGTATGACGACCGGGTCATTTTGTGACCTCTTGAGAAACTCAAAGCTCTCAATTCTCGTTTGCATTTCGGCGATTTTGAATCGTGTCAGTTTGCGCTCCTCGATCATCGAGAGAAACTGCTGGTGCTCGGGCATGGAGTCTTGCATCTGGGTCAAAACACCCTGAAGCTGGGCCCTGTCATTCTCGTTCTGGCGTTCGTGCTGTTCGAGTATCATCTTCGTGGGGTCATCCGCCATATCTGTTTTTATCGATGTCAATTCGTTGATCTCATCCTGGATCTGTTTCAGGCGTTCCGCGAAATCGATCACTGCTGGATCCGAATCAAAGCGCCTCGGGTTGACTGTTCGCCTTGTTCTTTCAAGGAGCTGAATGTATCGCTTTCTTTGTGTTTCAAGAACTGCGAGCTCTTGTTCACGAGATTGTTCGCGCGGCCCGAAACTTGCCCTGGGGAACGCCCTTTCTATCATTAACCGCTCGTTGAGTTCATCAAGTTGTGCCTGCCTATGAGCTATTGTGTTTTCCAGGTTGATGTACTGAAACTCGAAGATGTTTCTGCCGCCCGGACCGATTACCCGAGCGGTTTTGAGTTTTTTGTACATTTCCTGATCAATATCACTTAGCCTTTTTTCCATCTCATGTAATCGCTCTGCGGCATACTCCTTCGTGGCCTCCATGCGCCGATCGTTTTCGTCATCCGCCTGCTCCTTGAATTTTCCCAGCAGGATCTCGAGAAGTTTCTTCGTGCGAGCGGGGTCGCGCCCCTCAAGGAGGACAGTAACCCGATTCGTGTTTCTGCCGTGGGGTCGGACCTGCAAGGCGCCGCGAATCAGTTCTTGAGCGGGATCGTCAAACGCCGCGAGCTCCTGTGCGATGGTTGGGTCCGCGACGACGACCTCGGCCAAATTCTGGCTCTTTAGCAGTTCGATCTGGTTCGGGACATAATTCACTTGGCTTGCGGAATCATGCCCCCCGACATCATGCGCGATGAGTCCTTGGAGAAATGGATTCGGTTGCGGCGGTTCGATGGTGATCTCAGCATGCGCCTGATAGATGCGGGGCATGCGGAGGGTCAAAATGGATGTTGTGACCGCCATGGGCACGGCGACGGCCAGGACCAGCCAGAGTCTCCGCCTGACGGCTTTCACGTAGTGGGCAGGCGTTTTGATGGCCGCGAGGTTGGTTGAGGAACCAGGCCCGGCAACCGCGGGTAGATGATGGTTCGGGTTTGCCGAAGAGGCGGGGTTTGCCCGAAGTGGCATGATTCCGTCCATGGACTCCTCCGCAACATTTCCAGTATTCATCTCCGGGCGAGGCCGGTTGTGGCGCCTAGCCTCTTGCCTGCTGAGAACCTCTCGGAATTCGGTTGATAGACAGACCGATGCGCCTGCGCCCTGATTCCCCAGAGTCGGCAAACGAGGCCTGCAAGTCCACGTGATCGACTGCTCGACTGAAGCGCCACCGCACTCGGCGACTCGCCGGGATCTGTCCTCTCAAGACGAGGAACAACGGGGGTCAGATTCGGCTCGATTGACTGGAACTCCTCCAGATGCGCCGCCAAGGCCTGTCCCAGGCGCTGGAGGTAGCGGAACACGATGTCGGATGCCACGCCCAGGTTCTTGTTGAATTCCACCCGGACAGTGATCCACAGTTTCTCTCCACCTGAAAGTCGGAGGATGGCTCCGGCCCCCGACATTCCTCGAGCCGATGTTGCAGCGGTCTCGAGCGGGTTCATCAGGCAGAAATCATCAGGCAATTGAAGATTCGTGCATGATATTTGAACGAACTGGCATCCCAGTTGATGAGCCGTTCGCTCGACGATCTGGAACGATGTCAGAGCGGAGTCCGACAGCTCGATTCGCTGTATTGCCTCCCAGGTGAGCTTGGCGGCAAGCCGCTCTTGTCGGCCTCGGACCATCCGCTCTTGAAAGTCCCCTCGAAGACTGGCCAGCTCATCGCGTCGACTCATCACCACGACCAGAAACGCGAGACAGCCGAAAAGCCCCAAGACAAGGGCCAGGAACTCGCTTCGCAAGGCCACGCCCAGGAGAACAACCCCACACAGGAACCCCGAAAAGCAGTAAAGTAGCAAGGCGGCTTGTTTGGGGTTGAGCCCCAAGCCGATGAGCAGGTGATGGACATGCCGTCGATCGGCCGCACTGAGCGGCAGGTTGCGCACCCAACGGCGGAATATCGCCATGGCGGTGTCCGAGATCGGCAAGCCCATCGCCAGGATCGGAAAGAGGATCGAGATTGCTGACGGCCCCTTCATCGACCCCTCAACTCCAATCACACCGATGAGGAGTCCGATCAGGAGCGCTCCGCTGTCTCCGAGAAAGATACAGGCCGGATGCCAGTTGTAAAGCAAGAACCCCGCCAGACTGCCAGCCAAGGCAACGGCCAGGATGGCGACCTCCACGTTTTGATTGTGAATCGCCACCAGCGTCAATGTTCCACTGACCAGGAGCCCCACCCCGGAGGCCAGTCCGTCCATTCCATCAATTAAGTTCCATATATTCATACATCCCAGAAACCAGAGCATCGTGATCGTCAGACTGGGGAGGGCGATGCGTACTGGAATGCCTACGAAACTGAACGCCAAGCCCGGATTCGTCAGGTCCAGATTCATCCCAAGAATGTCGGCTGTCTGGATCTGGATGCCGCCCATGTACAGAATCAGCACAGCCAGCGCCTGCCCCAGAAGCTTGACTCGTGGGCCGATTGATCGGGTGTCGTCAACGAAACCAACGATCAGAACGATGAACGCGGCGGTCAGAATCACCCATTCGTGCTGGAGATCCGGCAAGAAGAGATGGACGAACCGCGACGAGCCCGAGAGGTGAGGTAACACGGTTCCTGCTGCAATTCCCAGGGCTAAACCCAACCCGCCCAGTCGTGGAATGGCCGCGTGATGGATGCGGCGAAACTGATCAGGACGATCGATCGCCCCCACCTGGACCGCGATCTGGGTCACGAGTGGAGTCGCGAGGACACACCCCATCATCGCCAGGGCGAAAATCATCAGATAAGCATTGGAGATCAACACGGTTTTGCTCCCCCCTCATGACATAGATGAGCAACTGCGCTGGCCAAGAGATTCCCTGGAGGGATGAACGATCTCTCCTGGTGGTGATCCTTGAGGGACCATCGTCTGATGCAGCGAAATACGCAGCGGAATGGAGAGGAAGGGCCCGAGCTCACTTCGTTCGCGCAGTTCAGCGAGAATCTGCCGGGATGATGCGCCGAGGCTGCGTGAACAGGACGATGCAGCCTGGAAGAGTCACTCGATGTCCACAGGATGGAGCAAGTCACGGTATGTCTCGTCTTCCTTGACTCGTGCGCTCGCGCTCGCCCCAGAGAGTCCATCTTGGGGGTAGAGCATTCGGTGAGAGGCAGTATTGCGTTCGCCCGCCGGCCGGTCAAGCGGGAATCTCCCAACTTGCTTCAACAGGGCGCACGACATGGTTTGCAGGGTCGAGTAATTTGTTATCCTATGGCCGGACG
>JBMFUH010000082.1:0-13235 GCA_049966735.1 Isosphaeraceae bacterium | reverse complement strand
CGTCACGCTCATGCTCTGGCTGGTCGTGCCGACCTTCGCCAAGATGTTCCACGACATGGACGCGAAGCTTCCGGCCATCACTCAATACGTCGTCGACGCCTCGAACTGGATTGTCCATTACGGCCACTACTGCGTCATCGGCATGATTGCCGCCGTCATCGGCTTCAAAAAATTCCAGAAGACCGACGCGGGCCGGCTGTACATCGGCGGCCTGCTCATGATTCTCCCCTCCGTGGGTGACCTGGTGATCGGCATGGCCATGTATCAGTTCGCCTCGAGCATCTCTCTGCTGCTCAAGAGTGGCGTGCCGATGATGGAGACGATGAACACGATCACCGGCATCTTCAAGAAGAACCCGATCTACCATGCGGCCCTGGAACGGGTGAGGGCCCGGGTAGCGGCCGGCAAATCGTTGCACTCGGCGCTGGAGGAGACCGGCATTTTCTTGCCCATGCTCACCAACATGGTCCAGGTGGGCGAGGAGTCGGGCCAGCTCGCGGCGGTGATGGAGCAGATCGCCCCTTTTTACAAAGAGAAGATGGAGAACATGATCCTCAAAGTCACCAAGATGATGGAGCCCCTGATCATCATGGGCATGGGCACCTCGATCGCCGGGCTCATGCTGGCGATCTACATGCCGATGTTCGACATGGCCGGAGCGGTGAAGTGAATTTCGACCGGGCTGCACGAGGGAGATCGTAGTCATGCATTCGGAATCGTCGTCCAAGGCCCCGACCGCGGATTCCTTCGCCGCTTGCATCTCACCTGGAGGGCCCGCTGTGCGGACCGCGGGCAGCGGCTGGGGATCGGTTCGCACAGCGGACCCTACAAGTAACCCTCGCCGGGTGCTTGGATGGTGGAGTCGTCATCACGCGCGGTCCGGTCATACTCTGGTCGAATTATCGGTTGTCATGCTCGTGATTGGTGTACTAGCCTCCTTTGGAGTGCCGAAGTTCGCGCACAGCCTGGAGCAGTCGAGAGTCGATATGGCCGCCACCAACCTCAGGGCAATCTGGACGGCCCAGCGGCTGTACTGGCTGGCGAACAAGACGTACACCACCGATCTGAGCACCCTGCAACCGCCGAACAACGACTTTCTCGTCCTACCTGAGGCCTCGACTCAACCGTACTACAGTTATCAACCCGCCAGCGTCTCTGATAACACGACCGAGTTCAAGTGTACAGCGGCCCGCTGTCCTTCAACCTCGTGGGTGTGTACGCTGTCCATCGACCAGACCGGAGCTGTTCAGGGTTCGGTAACGGGGCCGGACGGCTTCATTTACAAACCGACTCAGAGCTTCCAATGAGCCAGGAGGCCCCGTTCATGACTCGAAATAAGGCATCTGCCGGTGGGATGGCACCAAGGCATATCCGTTCGGCTTACGCCATGGCCGAGGCGGTTCTGGCTTTCGCGATCCTCGGAGTCGCCCTGGCCGGACTGGCCCCCTTCGTCGTGACCCAGCTCAGGTTGATCCACAAGTTGGAAACCCGCTTCCAGGGAACGGTCACCGTGACCATTGACGGCAAGGCCAAGTCGTTCTTGCCCAATCAGGCAAGCCCGGCGCAGACGTACTACTGTGTTCCCTGGAAGAACCCCTGGATGCAAATTCTCTATGGCCGGGCGGCGATCCTCTCAAATAGTTCAACGAATGCATCGGACGACTACACGACAACCTATACAGGCCACCCGCCCCAGCCCTCCAAGACGAACACGCTCACGATCTACAGCAGTCCACCTTACAATCCTTCTTTTACATATACGGACATGACGAGCGATCCGCAGTCTATCATGGTGTACGTCGACGTGGAGCCAAGCTCGTAGCCATGAAAGCCGCACGGCCGAAATCCCGGCGCCGCAGCCGCCGCGCGTACACGCTGATCGAACTGGTGGTCGCCTGCTTCCTCACGATCCAGATTGGCATGGTCCTGGTCTTGACCTGGAAAGCGTTTGGAGTTTCCGCTTTGCAGGTCGAGGAGCGCGCAAGGTTGACGGTGAATGCAAACCTGGCTGCCGAATCGTTGACCCGTGACTGGGCCGGATATCAGGTCAGGAGTGAAGCGTTGCCGGCGCCGAACTCCTCAACCTACGTTGATGTGCTCTACCAGTTCAACAGCCGCCTCGCCTCCGACTCCAACCATCCTTATCCCCTGCGTTTGCTCTTCCAGCAGGTGGGTCAGACTTCCACGATCACGATCAGCTACTACAACGACTCGGCCACGAGCAGCCTGATCCGATACGATGAGACCGCGAAGACTTCCACCACGGTCGCGACCCACGTCACGAATCTCCTGGTGGACCCTGCGATCCCGGCCGAGGGAGAGACGAGTTTCACCGTCAGCTTCACCGTCGCTTATCGTGACTTCACTGGAACCTACACACTGAACATGCAATACCCGCAATGACGCCCCTCAGGCCTCGAACCCACAATCGCCGTGCTTTCGCGCTGGTTCTCGCGATCGCGACGATCGTGGTTCTGCTCGGATTCTGGGCCATGGCTTACCGGGAAACGGCCAGTTTGATACGGGTCGAATCGTCTCGCCTGTTGAGCCAGACGCGGGCCGCGCAGTCGGTTCATGCAATGACCGCGCTGGACCAGGCGTTGACGCTCTTGGAGGTGAAAGCTCCTCCGAATCGACAGACCTACGCCTACAAGGTGACGATTGGATCATCCAACATCTATATCGTGACATTCACTCCGGTCGCCTTGCCGGGCTCAAGCAACACCGGCTGGAGCGTCCAAGTGACACCTGCCTCTGGATCGCCCCCCAACTACCTCAACTTGCCCACCTTGTCCCTGCCAACCGATCCTCAGTGGAACCCGAGCCCGTTTTGACGTTGTTCCTGAAGCTCTCGCACCAACCTACGCGACGGAAACAATCAAGACAATCCGATCAACCTGTCGAATTGACAATGGTCGAATACTCGGATGATCGGGTTGCTGGGATGGCCGGAGGCGGGCGCCGGGAGGTCAGGAAGGTCATGCGACGCGTCGTCATGCTCGCCTTGGTGGTTGGCTGCATGCTCCCGGCTGGTGGTTGCGTCTCCTGGGAATGGCTGCGCTCGGTCGGCCACTTCCCCGGTATTGCCCCCAGCGACTATGCGTTCTACTCGTACTGCGGAACGTCCTCGCAGGTGTTTCAGTTCCCGGTGGAGCAGGTCCAGGGCTCGGCAGTCGAGGCCTTGCTCGATCTTGGTTTCCGGGAGCTTGGCCCCGCGAAACCCTGTCACGACTTGCCTGCCGCTCTGGAGATCAGTGCCCTCACGCCGGACGGCCGCCCGGCAACCATCACGTTCACGCCCCAAAATCGCATGACCAACATGCGGATCACCATCGGTCCGACTCACATCGGTGACGAGATGCTCTCCCGCGACATCTTCAAGCGAGTCGCGCTCAACTTCGGCACGATTCCCCGCGACTATCTGCCCATGGAGCCCACCCTGGCCAACCGGTTCAATCCCCCCGTGCCGATCCGGCCCGAGCACGCGGGCCAGACGAGCGAAACCCTGGAAGGGGAAGGCTTCAGGCCCGGAGAGGAAAACCTGGCCCCGGCGCCGGAATTCACCACTCCCGTCACCGGAACAGGTTCAGGGGTCTTCCCTATACCTTTCGATCCTTATCGGATGAACTCATCCCCGTACTACCCGACGCTTCCCTATCCTTTCTCTCCCTCTCTACCTTCCGTACCATACCCAGAGATGAATCCCTATCCCTGACCGAGGCGTTGTTCAAACCCCGGTGGCCAGCCCTTGACGCCGCTTGAGCCGTCGCGCTGGCCTCCACAAGCGGTTTTGCGCGTCATGCGGAATTTTCCGTAATTCATTGTTTTACTGAGACACCAGACGATTTTCTCGTCACTGATGTCGTCCGCGATCCGAAACATGACGCATCATATAGGTAGGCTAGGAAAAGAGGAGATGGTGCGCCTCACACCTGGAACACAATCAACCATGACTGCACAGGAATCCGGAGTCGGGAATGCCTGCCCTCCGCCCTCCGCTTGCTCAAAAAGACCCCTGCGTACAGTGGTGTACAGACGCTGGAATTTCGTCGAAAAAGTGCCACTTAGTGCCACTTTCGAGGATCCCGAAATCAACCCTCTTCCCGCCGATCGTGCGACGAAAGTCGTTTTAGGATCATCACTTGAAGTTCTTATGCATCCATCCATTGGAGTCGGGGGCCCGATGTGCCCAATTTGGGCCAAAAGTGCCACATCAACGATCGCTGATTGTACACTATCGCGAGCTGACCAGAAAGAACCAGAAGAGGCGATCGAATGGACAGGTCGAGTCCGAAGCAAGCTGGGGAATGGACTGCGGCAGGGTCGTCGACAAAGTCGGCTCAATCCGCTTTATCGAAACGATCCTCAACTTCGTCAGAGCTTGAGCCGAAACCTAAGAAGACTGAAGAGAGTGAGGCTCGGCGCCGCCAGTTCCTCGCCTGCTGAAAGCGACGTCATTTCAGACGACTCTCAGAAGAGGTTCGCCCATGTCACGAAACGCGAACCAGCTTCGAATCGACGAGGATCGTGTCTCTTGAACTGGACAGGTATCGTGGGAATCCCGGTGCTGGTGGCAAGCCTTGGGCTGGCCGCGGCTTACGCCGCCGAGTCGGCGAGCGAGGATGATTCCGCGGTACGACCCGCGATCACGCTCCTTTCGTCGGCCTCGGAGCCCGGTGTCACGGCACCTCGAAATGGGCTTGATGCCGGCTCGCTCGCTCAGGCAACCGATCCCGAGCCGGCTCAGAATGTCCGTCCCTCGCCCGCTGTCCCTGGTCCCCCTGAAGCCGGCGCGGTCAAGGGAACCGCAAGCGAGAGTGAACCGGCACCTGTAGCCGAGCCGCTACCGAGCCAGGCGCCATCGAGGTCGACGCGTACGCAGCAGAAGAGTCAGGCCCCACGGACGACTTCGCCAGCTCCCCGCCAGCGTGGGTCTTCGTCCGGGGGAAGAGCCAGGGGAACGACCAAAGCCGCGCCTGGTCGTTCCGGCGCCACCCGCCCCCAAGAGATCCAGTTTGACAACCAGGGGATGATCACCTTGCATACCGACGAGCTCGATGTCCGGCAGTTGCTGGAGCTGTTGAGTCGTCAGAGCGGGTTGAACATCCTGGTTTCACCGACCGTGAGCGGCAACATCACGGCCAACTTCGAAAAAATCTCGCCTGACCAGTTGTTGCAATCGGTGCTCAAGCTGGCCCATCTCGTCGACAAGGTTGAGGGGAATGTGCACTTCATCTATTCCGAGGACGATCTCAAGGACCAGTCCGAAACCAAGATGAAGGAGAAGATCGTCACCAAGGTGTACCGACTCAACTACATCCGGGCCGACGAGATGATGGTGATGATCACTCCTTTCCTGAGTCAGGATGTCGGTCGCAAACGATTTGCCACGACAGCGAATTACTTGTTCGGCGTCAGCGAGGCGTCGACCTTGTCGTCTGGAGGTCTAAGTGCGGCAGGAGGCGGCATGGGCGGCATGGGCGGAGGCATGATGGCGGGTGGGGCCGCTCCGGGAGGGGCCGGAACAATTCAGCGTGGCACCCAGCCGCCGACGGGCGGCTCTTCACTCTCAGGCCAGGACGTGCTGGTCATCCAGGACTACGAGTCCAACCTCAAGATCATCGATCAGATCGTTGAGAAGATCGACGTCCCGCCGGTGCAGGTGCTGATCGAGGCCGTCATCATCCAGGTGACGCTGAACAAGGACAAGCAACTGGGGGTGAATTTCGCGCTTGTTGATAACCTGGGGCAGCAGTTGGGCACGATCGGATCGGGTTACGTAATCAACAGCAACGTAGGTTTCAGCCCGACATCAGTGCTCGCGGCTCCCACAGCCCTTTCGACGTTGGGGAAGATCGCGGGAGCTGCCACTTCCGGCGCGGCAGCGGCCGCGGACCCCAACGGATTCGCCTCGGACACCAACGGCATCAAGTATGGATTCATCTCCAACAACGTGACGGGCTTCGTGCGGGCCATCGAGACGCTGGGCAGCACCAAGATCCTGGCAAGTCCGCGAATTCTGGTCCTGAACAAGCAGCGCGCGGAAATCCAGCTTGGCTCTCGCCTCGGCTTCAAGTCGATCACCACCCAGAACTACATCGGTACGACTCAGGGTGTTCAGTTTCTCAATACGGGAACACTCCTTCGCTTGCGCCCCTTCGTCTCGGATGACGGCCTGGTCCGGATGGAGATCCACCCCGAACGAAGCGTGGGCGTTGTCGATGCAACCACGGGTTTGCCCAGCGCCACGACCGCGGAAATCACCACGAATGTCATGGTCCCGAACGGAACGACCCTGGTCATCGGCGGTCTGATGGAAGACGAGGACGACTACTTGCAGCAGGGACTGCCTGGTTTGTCAAGGTTACCCGTGCTGGGCGCCTTGTTCGGGCTCAAGGACAAGACAGACAACCGTCGTGAGCTGGTTGTGCTGCTGACTCCCCATGTTTGGATAGACAATCATGAAACACGCGCGCCGGTCGGCGTCTCGGCAAGAACGCGCAACGGGACGCCAACCGCCGCAACCAGCGCCGGACGCCGGGAACCAGGCTCTCCTGCAGCCACGGCAACCGGCGCCGCGGTCGTGGCAGCCTCGGCGACCGCGCCTGGCCTCGCGGCGAGCGATGGTGCCGCGGGGTCGGCTCCCATGGCGACGAGAACCGGATGGTGGAAGCGTGAGAGAGGGTGGTTTCGCGACCGACATTCCCAGACTGCAAGTGCGCCAGGTTCTTTGACCGCCGTGGCACAGCCTACCACGGCCGGGCTTGCGGACGGAAATGTCACCACAGCCGGCGCGCCGGCAGCGAACTTGGCCGGAAGTCAGACGACCGGCAAGCCCAGCAAACCTCCTGAACACGCCCAGAGTGCGTCGCCCGCGAGTCTCGCTCAACCCGAGAGCGCGAGCCGTGCCGCGTCACTGCCGGGAAATCCACCTGCCCAGAAGAACAAGCCGATCGGCCAGCCTATCGAAGGGCAGCCGCACGATCTGCCGGGTGGACCGCCGCCAGACCAGATGAATCTTATTCCTGAGCCGATGAACGAGCCATTGCCGCCGCTCCCGTCGGCCCGTGTCAAGCATCCCCGAAAGACCGAGATGGACCCCGTCGTGGCTCAATACCGACCCCAGTCCAGACGGGAGCGGGCTCGCATGGTTGATCAATCGGTGATACCGGCGTCAGCTTCTCTGATCCGGCCCGCGGAACAAGCCACACCACGCCCCCAGCATGTCGACACGCAAGCCGGGCGCTACCTTGTCGCTTCCGGCGAGTCGTTCGAGTCAATCGCCAGGAAGTTCTACGGTTCTCCGCAATATGCATCGCTCCTCTGGTGGGCGAACCGAAGCATCGTGGCCTGGCCCGAGGCGCTGAAACCTGGAACAACCATCTTGGTTCCACCTCTCAAGGAACTGGCGGAGGCCCGGATCAATGCGTCTTCGTCCCGGTCTCGTCCCACGCCACGGCCAACTGCGGTTCATCCCGAGCCCCCTGGGCCTTTTCCATTAGTTGTTCCCTTACCGGCGGAAGCCCAGTCGCCGCCTTCAAGCTCGGACCCCCACGTGAAACCCGCCGGTTTCACGGTGCCGGCGACTCATCCGCGGGCCTCGACGAAGGACGTGAAGCAGCCCCGATCCGTACCGTCCCAGCCGGCGGACGACTCGGTCAGAGGGGGAGGGTATGCCGTTCACGTCGTGCAGCAGGGCGAGACCCTGCAAAGCATCGCGAGGGATCGGCTCCATGACGCACGCCGCGACAAGGAAATTGCCGCCCTCAACCGCGACCTGCTCGGCAAGGACGGTCGCCTCACTCCAGGTTTGCGCCTGCTCCTCCCCGGTGATGCTGGTCCACCTCGGGCACGGTAGTGAAGTCGGCCAGCCACCAGGCTGCCCCACCAGCACGGCGTTCTCGTTGCGGTCTTGAAACCAGTCTCTTTCCGGTTTCCTGGGCTGTCGATCGTCGCGCACCTGCGGGGTGGGCTGTTTTGATGGGCCGGGTCTCGAGCAGACGAATCTCGTACGCCACCAGCAGGAGATACAAGAGCAGGAAGATGGGAAAGACGTAGCCCACACGAAACCGGGTGCCGAACATCAGGTGATTCTTGAAGACGAGAAGGAACGGAAGACCCAAGGCCGTCAGGACATACTTCGCCACGATGAATGAGCCGTGACCATGTTGGAGTGCGTACTTCATTACCGGGTTCGCTTCTTCGCAGTTGGGACCCAGCAATTCAATGGTCAGCACACCGTCGACGATCGTCAGCCCGAGGATCGAGACGATGAGAGCGAGTACGTATGTGTCGAAGCGGTCGACGAAGTATGTATCGTGGCGTTCGATCGCGCGGCGGACTTTCTCTCGACGGCCCGCACGACGAAAGGCGTCGAGCGGGCCCGTTGGCTTGCCGCGACGATCAGGACCAAAGCGGTGGTCCAGATCAGCCGGCGTGTCGGAATCCACTGAATGACTTATCGGGAACTCATGGATCATGGTCGATCACTGGGAAAGCTCGCGGTTGTCACTTCCGACCCCGCAAACGTGCTCCGCGAAGAAATGCGTTTGCCGCGCTCCCAGGGCCGGTCCGTTGCTGGCGTCAATCCAGTGTAAACCCATCCGCGGTGCGGGACGAGAAAAGCGGCTCGCACGTTGACCACGAGCAGCGCCGCGTGTCCTTTTCCACACAATCGTCCGCACAGATGATCGTAGGACTGGCCCCTTGAGGATCTCTGCTGGAGGTTGCGTCGGGGGAAGTGGATCTTGCGGTCGCGTTAGTCCGCGGGCCCCGCGACCAATGAAATACGTTCTGGACGGCAGCGTGGCCTTGAAGTGGGTGCTGCCCGAGGGCGTTTACGATTGCCTTTACCTAGCCTTGGTCGAACAGGAGGGACGCGAGTTGCTGAAGGCGGACACGTCGTCACCGCGCCGCCGGTCCGGCACGCGCGGTTTAGAGGTTGTCGAGAAAACCCCACCCACCTGCCTCCTGGTAACGGCGAGTGATGTCGCTGGGACGCAGCCAGACCACGTGGCCGTCGAGGTGTTTGCGGGTCCGCGTCACGACGGTCCGCAACGCCCCCCATCCGACGCCTTTGACCGGGTTCAGACCTTGCCAGTGGGCATACCACAGACAGTAGGGTGCTTGCGCCTCGACGCGCCGGGGGATGATGCCCGACCTCCCATCGGCGGTGATGTAGTAATCCGGATTAACCCGGTCACGGCTGTTGGACCAGCTCCCGAACTGATCGAGGGCGTTGGGCATGAGATCGAAGACAGCGTGCGACCCCTCCTGAGCCTTCCGCCTCAGCCCGTCTGCTTCGTCGATGGAGTCGAAGAAGCAAGGAACGGTCGGGCCGCGGAACCGCGCATTTCTGGCAAGGGTGAGGAGGGCAGTCCAGAGTGCCGGGTTCGGCCCTCGGCGGCCGCTGGCGCGCAGTTCGGCATGGTGCCGAGTGCCTGTGGCACGACTGCACCCCGGCCAGGTCAGACCGGTAAACGTGATGCCCGCGCGCCGGCCCTCGGCGAGGATATCGCCGAGGTAGCGTTCGTACTGCGCCACGGTCACCGCTCGGTCGTGCAGCCACCAGCCTTCATGCATGGCCCAGTCCGGCTCGCGGCCGGCACCGAAGTCGAAGATACCGCAGTGTGTCATCAGTTCCATGTGGGTGTCGAGCCCTCAATCCCAGGCTCGCCGCACCTGATCGAGGTAAGCACTTTCCTCCTGGTTCGGGTCACGCGTCATGCTTCGGCGATTCGCGCCCAGGATCAGGCTCGACTCACCAGCGATCCGCTCCTCGGCGCAGTAGTCGAGGAAGGTCTGAAAAGCCCTGGCACCGGCCGTGTAAGGACCCGTGTCGTCGCAGTAAAAGGAGAGGATCGTCTTGCGCCGAGGCGGCAGGCCCCAGGTCATGCCCGAGGTTCGCGAAACCGGGCCAGACATCGCGCTCACAGCCGACACCGCCGCGGAGCAGAGAAATCGGCGGCGGTCCAGATTGGTCTCAAGAGGTCGCATGGAAAGCCTCGGTTTTTTGCCCTGATATGTAATATCCCCATAAATCGGCTGGATCACAATCTGACTACCACGCCGCCGAACCCGTCTTGCAAAAGCTTTGGTCTCCAACAATAATTTGACATCGCGCTTCCGTACGATCCGAGACATGCCTGGCGCACCGCGGCATGGAACCTGGGATCACTTGGTCCCGTGACATTCTCGCCTTTGAACCATCCCACTCGATTTCCAGGACGACCCGCATGAAGAGCGCTTTAGGTCTGGGCATGGTCCTCACTTTCGCGTTCTGTGCAAGCTTGTCGGCCTCTGAGGCCGAGGATGCCTTGACGTTCGAGCGCGATGTGCGGCCCATCTTCAAGGAATTCTGTCTGGATTGCCACGGAGGCGGCGAGAAGCTCAAGGGCGGGCTCGATCTGCGGCTCAAACGCTTCGCCGAGCGAGGAGGCGACAGCGGTCCCGCCATCGTGGCGGGGAAACCCGATGAGAGCTACCTGCTCGACCGACTGCACGATGGAGAGATGCCGCCGGGCGAGAAGAAGGTGCCCCGGGAGAAGATTGCGGTCATCACCCGCTGGATCGCCGCCGGAGCAAGCACATCACGCCCGGAGCCTGAACATCTTCCTCGAGGGATCGACATCACCCCCGAGGAGCGCGCTTACTGGGCGTTTCAGCCAATCAAGAGGCCCGACCCTCCGGTGTTTCATGCTGAGGACCGTTGCCGGACGCCCATCGATGCCTTCGTGCTCGCCAGGCTGCGGAAGCGCGGGTTCTCGTTCGCCTCCGAGGCCGATAAACGTACCCTGATCCGTCGCGCGGCCTTCGACCTCACGGGGTTGCCCCCTTCTCGGGAAGAGCTGGATGCCTTCCTGGCCGATTCCCGCGGCGATGCGTACGAGCGGTTGATCGACCGGCTTCTCGGTTCTCCCCGCTACGGCGAGCGCTGGGCCAGGCACTGGCTCGACGCCGCCGGCTACGCGGACTCCGACGGCAACGGCAACGACGACACCGAACGTCCTTATGCGTACAAGTATCGTGATTACGTCGTTCGATCGCTCAACAGCGACAAGCCGCTGGACCGGTTCCTGATCGAGCAGCTTGCCGGCGACGAGCTGGTGCCGCCGCCCTGGAACAATCTGACCGCGGACCAGGCTGAGACGCTGGCCGCGACCGGCTTCCTGCGCATGGCCGCCGACGGAACCTCGTCCGGTGGCGCCGACCTGGCGCTGGCGTCCAATCAGGTCGTGGCCGACACGCTGAAGATCGTCGGCTCGACGCTCATGGGACTGACCATCGGCTGCGCCCAGTGCCACGACCATCGCTACGATCCGATCCCGCAGGTCGATTACTATCGCCTCCGCGCCGTGTTCGAGCCGGCGCTCGACCCCCAGCACTGGCGGCGGCCGCCCGAGCGCCTTGTGTCGCTGTACCACGACTCTGACCGGGCCAAGGCCGCGGCCGTCGAGGCCGAGGCCCAGGCGCTTCAGAAGCAAGTCGACGCCAAGACCCGGAAGTACGTCGCGGCAGCGCTGGAAAAAGAGCTGAGCAAGTTTCCCGAGCCCTTGCGGACCAAGCTCCGCGCCGCACGCGAAACGCCGCGAGCCAAGCGGACGCCCGAGCAGAAATCACTGCTGGCGACTCATCCCAGCCTGAACCTGAGCGCTGGCGTGCTCTACCAGTACAACCAGGCCGCGGCCGATGAGCTGAAGAAGGATCAGGAACGCGTCAGCGCCAAGCGCGCCCAGAAGCCCGTCGAGGATTTCATCAGCGTGCTCAGCGAACGGTCCGGGGTTCGCCCGGCCACGCATGTCTTTCATCGTGGAGATCATCGTCAGCCCAAGCAAGTGGTCAAAGCGGGCGACCTGACGATCGCCGCGGCCGACGGAGCGCGGTTCGAGATTGTCGACCAGGCGCCGGGCTCGCCCAGCTCGGGCCGGAGACTGGCCTTTGCCCGACACCTGACCAGCGGCACTCATCCGCTCCTGGGACGGGTGCTGGTCAACCGGATCTGGCTGCATCATTTTGGCCGCGGGCTGGTCGACACTCCGGGAGATTTCGGCAAACTGGGGACGCGACCGACCCATCCCGAGCTGCTCGACTGGTTGGCGGACGAGCTGGTCCGCGGCGGTTGGAGCTTGAAACATCTGCACCGGCTGATCATGACCTCGACGGTTTACCGTCAATCGTCCCGCCGCGATCCGGCCAAGGACGCCGTGGACGGCGACAACGCGCTTCTGGGCCGCTACCCGGTGCGGCGGCTCGACGCGGAATCGGTGCGCGACACCATCCTCATGTACGCCGGGCGGCTCGATGCCACGCCATTCGGTCCACCGGTACCTGTTGTCGAAGACTCGGTAGGGCTGGTGAATCCCGCCAACAACTCGCCCCGACGCAGCCTTTATCTTCAGGTCCGCCGGACTCATCCGGTATCGCTTCTGGCTGCCTTTGACGCCCCCGTGATGACGCTCAACTGCGATCGCCGCAACGTCACCACCACGCCAGCACAGTCACTCATGCTCATGAACAGTGACTTCGTTCTGAGTAGCGCCACGACCATCGCCCAGCGGATTCGTTCCGCGAAGTCCCGAACTGCCCTGGGCGACCAGATCGCCGCGGCGTGGCGGCTCGTCTATCAGCGTTCCATCACCCCCGAAGAGCTGGACTGGTCGAAGGGCTTCGCGGCTTCGCAGAAAGGGACGCTCGATCGGACCAAGGCCTCCGGCGACCGCGATCTTGTTGTGCTCACGAACCTGATCCAGCAGCTCCTCAACTCCAACGAGTTCCTCTATGTGGATTGACCAATCTTACCAGAACCGCCGAAAATTCCTGGCGAACGCCGCGTTCGGCGTCGGCGCGTTGGCGTTGGCGCACCTGCTGCGCGAAGAGGGGTTGCTCGCCCAGTCGACCGGCAAGCCGGGTGAGAACCACCCGCTCTCTCTCGCCGCGCGGCCGCCGCACTTCGCTCCCAAGGCGACGGCGTTGATCTCGCTGTTCATGCACGGCGGGCCGTCGCATGTCGATCTTCTGGATCCCAAGCCCGAGCTGACCCGCTCACATGGCACCGAGTACGGCGGCGACATCGCCTTCAGCTTCGTCAACCGGGCCAGCAAGAAGCTCTTCGCCAGCCCCTGGAAATTCGCCAAGCACGGCCAGTGTGGAACCGAGGTCTCCGAGCTGCTTCCCGAAACGGCGCGGATCGTCGACGACCTGTGCGTGATCCGGTCGATGCACACCGGGCACAACGG
>JBMFUH010000081.1:9551-13330 GCA_049966735.1 Isosphaeraceae bacterium | reverse complement strand
GTGAGCAGCTCCTTCAGGTTGCCAAACAACCCAATGATAGCAAAGGCTTTAGCCAAATACAACCTTATTGCACTGTATTATTATCGTGTGGCTAAGAGGGGTAAGTGTAACGTCAAAGGAGTGGATAACGCAACGAATAGGCTCTCAATTGAGGCAACGATCGACTGAGGATTGTTCACACAGTCTGAGTTAGTAACACATTAGTGACGCGGTCAGTAACCAGCAAGCAGGGTCGAATCTCCCACCAATTCGCCACGGTTGCCGCAGCACGCCAATGAGAAGGAGGTTGACAGCATTTGCCGACGTTCCAGATCTTCCAACTGCGGGCGGCATCAGTGGCTTCACCGGTATGACTGCCTGCGCCCTGGGGATCAATCTGGTCCAGCAAGCATGGAAACAGAGTGACATCGCCCGGGTCCATGAGCTGCTCGAAAGCCTGCGGCCTGAGCCGGATCAAACGGACCTGCGGAGTACGGATACTTTGGCTGCCGCTTTCCCCGACAGTTCCAAGTACGTCTCCACTACAACGATCCGAGGAGGCAGTGGACGTCACCCCGAGCATCCTGAACGACAATCTCGGCGCGACCATCAGCGTCGACGTCAGCGATGGCGGGCATGCTCAGGTCTGCTGGCCCCTGCCATACCCAGAGCATTTTCCCTGACTTGCGATCGCCGGTGACTGCCACAAGCGCGGAGCCGGCAGGATACAAGATCTCATCACCTCCCTTGCCGTCGATGTTCGCTGCCGCGACCTTTGGCCCGGTCGGAGCCGGTGCGCTCAGCGACCAGAGTCGCTCACCGGAACGCGGATCGATCAGGCGCACACCATCTCCGTAACCAGCAGAGGCAATCTCGAACGACCCATCTCCATCGATGTCCACCAGAGCATGTTTACAGCTCGTCGTTTCCCCCGTGTCGCCCTGGCCGGGACTGACGGGAAAGTCCACCCGTCCCGGCCCATGCCAGAGCGGCTTGCCCTTCAGGTCAAGCAAGGCGAGGATGTAGGGGGAATCGAGCAGAATCTCGGGCTTGCTATCCGCATTGAAGTCGTGGACGATCGGTTCGCCATAGGCTGCCCAGGCGGGAAGTTCCTGGCGAGAGGCCAGAGTTCGACCGGTCGTGATCAGCCCGGTGTCGCCCTCGGCAATCCAGAAACAGACCGGGTACAAGGAGATCAGCTCGTCACGGCGGTCTCCATCGACGTCGACGGCCGCAAGCGCGCTCCCGCCCCAGCCCCAGTGGAACTGGCCGGCCACGTCGGCTTTCTCGCGAGTCCAGAGAGTGGCCCCGGTGCGGCCGTTGATGAGCTGACCGACATCCGAGTGCATCAGGCGGCGCCTCGTGCTGACAAGCAGATCGACCTGGTCGGGCTGGCGAAAATGGCCTGGCCACCAGAATGTCAGTGCACTTGTGTTCCAGACGGGGGGAGCACCGCTGGTGTGCGGGAATGCCTTTTCCCACATGACCGACCCATCGCCGTGATAGGCCAAGAGCAAGGCATGCCCGGAACGAGCCTGATCGGCGGCAACGACCTCGCACATCCCATCGTGATCGAGATCAACCGCCAGCAACCCATCCATGCGCGATCCATCGTGCATGCCACGTCCTGGCCGCTGCCAGAGCAATTGTGGTGGCCTACCGCCCTTTGGGGGCGGGGCAATCGCGAACACATTCTGACCAGCTCCCTCGACGATCACGCAACGAGCCTTCCCTTCACCGAGACGTGCCACGATCGGCGGCGTGAGTTGCGGCCTGAGCGGTCGGCTCTCGACAATCTGCGGTCGTACACGCCTCGCGACCAGATTGGCGGTCTCGTTCGCGGCCAGGCGTGCGCGCAGGAGCGCCCTGGTCTCCGTTTGGGGACTGCTTTCCTCCATCGAGATCAGTTCGGCTGTTTCAGGAACGCCTCCAACAGTCCACAGGGTTTGCACCTTGCCATCGGCACGGCCGCGCATTGCGGAGATGGTGACTCGACGTGCCGTCCCGGTCGCCCAGGTCTTCACGAAGAACACAGGGTATTTTGCCCCTTGCAGAAGGACATGCTGCATCCCTTGCGATGCTGTGGTGGACCAAGAAGGCCCCAGACGCGGAAGGTCGGCGAGACACCAGCCGGCCCTTGCGCTCGACCAGCGCACTCTGGGCGTCGGTTCCTGAACAGTGATCAGCTCAACTTGTCCAGCCAACGGTACCAGTTCACCATCCGTGCCGATCGTGAACAGCTCGGCAGCTCCATCGCCATCCACGTCGGCGGTTCCCTGGATGAAGCGACGCGGCAAATCGCGCAGAGCCTTGCCACTCGTGGCGTCGAGCACGACACCATGCCACTGGCCGTCGCCCGTGTCATTGAAGAGGTTGAATACAATTTCCGGACGACCGTCGCCGGTCACGTCTGCCAGAGGATGCGGCCCGACTTGCGGCCATTTCACGCGCTTCTCGATATCTGTCTCGACGTCGCGCCGCCATTTGACTCGCAGGCGCTGTGCTTCCGGGCGGCCGCGATCGTAATCCAGAACGTCGATATGGCTCTGAAAGTCGCCGATGGTCACGAACTCGTTCTGTCCATCGCCATCCACATCAGCCAGACCAAACCAGCCGTAGGGGCGACTGGTGTGGTAGCGCAATTCGGTCTCCTTGCGTCCAGTCGTCCCCTCGAAGATCATCACCCGATAGTGCGCGGCCACGCAGATTTCCTGTACTCCATCGCCATCGACGTCACACACGATGTTGAGAGGGTTGAACACGGTCGCCTCGGGAGGGTTCGATTCCCAGACCAGGCGTGGGTGCTCGAATCCACGGTCGTAAGCAAACAGTTGCAGACGGCAGACCGGCTGATCGGTCCAGGTGTGGTTCCAGCAGACGCGCTGAGATCCGGCCACCTTGGGGAGGATCTTGGCCCAGCGCTCGTGGTATGTCTCGAGCGCGGGGCGGAGTGTGCCGCGCCCATCGATGTCGAGTCGGAGCGGGCCGGCAGGTGCAACGGCTTCCCCCCCCGGTTCGCCCCTGGCTCCAGCGTCCAGAGTAGCCTGATGCTCACCTGGGCCACCTTGCAGCACAACGAGTAACTCCCGGCCAGCTACGGAGAAGGTCCACGCGACACGGGGAGCGGTGATCGCGCCTCTCGCCGGCGTCCGACCGGTGAGTGCACCGTCATAACCATAACGCGGCCAATCCTGGGCCTCGGCGCGGAGGCCAATGATCACTGCAACGATACAAAGGATGAGGCGAGGTTTCATCTGACCGGGTCCCCGTTGCAAGAATTGGCTGCTGGGCCGATTGTTCGTTCGAAGATCCGTCACGGCGGCCCGATAAATGATTCCCAAAGCGCAAGAATCTCCGCTTCCGACAGATTCTGACCAACAGTCCAGCGCAGGCGCGTCGAGGCTGTCTCACCAGGTCGGAGGTCACGTCCGAACAGGTAAAAGTAGATTGCCTGATAGCCAAGGGCCGGGTCGGGGTTCTCCGGTGGATTGTTAACTGGGATGCAGATCGCGTAGCATTCGGCCGGGTCAGCCATGCCCACGACCATCAGCCCCGACACGGCATGGCGGCGGTAAGCCAAAGCATGAGCGAAAAACGCCGGTACCCCGTAGCGAATGGGAACCGGCGGCAAATCCCAGCGACCGTCAAAGATTGTTTTTAGCTCGGCTTCGCCACGAGGAAACAGGGCATAAACATCCGTCATGGGATTGGTGTCCACGGGCACGATCCGGAAGCCTGGTTCGCCCCAAACGTTTGACTGTCTGGAAATGAAGCCGCGGAAACCGGCAGCCAAATACGAA
>JBMFUH010000081.1:3911-9541 GCA_049966735.1 Isosphaeraceae bacterium | reverse complement strand
ATCTCGAAGCCAAGCATCTCTTCTCTGGCGCTGATCGTATATCGGATGTCGAACGTGTCGTCTCTCCAGGTGTAAACCGACGTGACTTCAAACGGGTTCTCGTCGTCCTCGGGATGCGTGATCCGTAGTCCCTCCGGCACGAGTTCCACCCGAGTGGGTCTGTCCCGAAGGTCCCCGTACCGTCGCTGGTTGGCGAAGACACGGTAAGGGGACGCCAAGCCGGGCAGCGTTTCCCCAGCCGCGATCAACATCCCGGTCGGACGATGCACAAGCTCGCGCATGCCCTGGTAATGTCCAGCCGTCAGGTATTTCCCCGAAAGGGCCTGAGTGTGGAAGGTAGCGTACGCGCCCTCGATCTGCCAGGAAGCGGTCATCGCCTGGTCACTTTCGACAAAGTCAGGATGGAGCCCCTCGATTTCCCCAACGTGCCGGGGCACGGCCTCAAGCGAGCGCTTCCTTGCAGTATTCCACACACTTGGCGACTTCCTTCACGGCGTCGGAGCCCGGCGGTATCCGGTATTCCAGCTCGATGTCGGCGTAGATCGGCCACTGCTCCTTCTTGAGCAGTTGGAGTATCTCCTTGATTGGCGTCTGGCCCTTGCCCCAGGGGAGATTGCCACCGTCGGCGGTACGGTCTTTCAAGTGCAAGCTGATGATCTTGTCGTGATATTTCTCGACGACCGGGATCGGCGATTTGCCCTTGGTGCCGGTGAAGTAGTGTCCGACATCGAAATTGAAGCCAATATACTCGCCGACGTTCATCAGCGGATCGATGTCTTCGATCGTCGGGACGTTGTTCGTGTGGTTGTGAAAGGCGACCCAGATCTTGTGCTTCTCGGCAAACGGGGCGAGGCGCCTGGCCAACCGGTCGTTGCGCTCGGCCGTGATGGCCTTGCAGCCCAGCGCCTTGGCGATCTCGAAGTTGAAGTCGATGTCGTCGTCGGTCGGGCCGAAGGGAAACTTGTGGATGTGAATGTTGACGCCGGCGTCGTTGTACATCTTACGCAACTGCGCGCACCTGGTAAGTTGCGACTCGCGCGGCTTGGCGCGGTCGGCATCGTTCTCCGAGGACCTTGCCGGCTGCTGGGTGTTATTGCCCGAGGCGCGACGCCGGCCACGTCCGCGTCCGCCGCCGGCAGTAATCCTCGCGAAGGAGCGGATGGGTCCGTCCATCAGCTCTGCCTCGCTCAGGCCATCCTGTAGAAGGTACTCAAGCGTGCGTTCGGCGGTGTCTGTGCCGCCCCGATAGCTGTAGGTGATGCAACCGATTCGCACGCCGCTGAAGACGGAGTTGGGCTTGGCAGGATCACTGCCAAAGACCCTGCGCGGCATGACCGCGCACGCCGCCAAGGCGGCCGTGCCGCTGAGAAATGCCCGCCTTGTCGTGAGAGTCTCGATGATGTTCGGCTTCATGTTCGGCTCCTCCAAAGTGGTTGGCTTTCGATTTTCGATCAATTTGGTGATGTCTTTCAACTCTTAGCTGCCCGGGGTTCGGACCCGCCGGTGTATCGCCTATCACTGCCCCTTGCTTCCGGTCGCCAGCGCTGCGGCCTTCTGGAAGGCAAGGCGGACGGGCGAGTCATCGGAATTGGCGAAGTTGGTGCGCTGGACCATCAGGATATCGATGCGCCGGAGCTTGGGGTCGACCCACGCCTGCGTGCCAAATGCACCACCGTGGCCGAACGTGCCCTTCGAGAGCATCGCAGTGACCCCTTGCGGCTCGCGCACCACGCAGACGCCGAGGCCCCAGCCGTTGCCCGGGGTGAACCCTGTCCTCACGTTGCCCGACTGTACGGTCGTCATCTGGCGGACCGACTCGGGCTTGAGCAGCGTCTTTCCTTCAAACCGGCCGCCGTCGAGAAGCATCCGGTAGAAGCGATAGTAGTCAGACGCGGTTGAGAACAGGCCACCGTTGGCCATCGGCATGCGCTCGCGGCTGGAGATCGGCCCGCCCAGCATCCGTAGTGGGTCGGCTTCGAGGGTGCCGTCTTTTTTCCGGGCGTACGATCGCGCGAGCCGGGAGAGCTGCTCTTTAGTGGGGTAGAACGTCGTGTCCTTCATTCCGAGCGGACCGAAGATCCGCTCGTCGCAGAACCTGTCAAACGTCTTCCCGGAGACAATCTCCACAACCCGTGCGGCGGTGTTCATGCCCGATTGGCAGTACACCCACTTCGAGCCTGGCTTGAAGGCGACTGGGCGGTTGACGTAGTACGGGATCGCCTCGGCCAGCGTCTTCACTGGGCGTGCGCCCCGGCCCCGGCCTGACATCTCAGCCAGGCCCGAGGTGTGGGTCAGTAGATGCCGGATTGTGACCTTCGCGGGTTCGCCCTCAGCCGTCTTCAGACCGGCGAACTCGGGGATGTGCTTCTCGACCAGATCGTCGACCCGAAGCTTCCCTTCGTCCTGCATCATCATCACGGCCGCGCCGGTGATCGGCTTGGTCATCGAGGCGATCCAGAACAACTGGTCGGGCAACATCGGCCGGTTGGCCTCCAGGTCGGCCTTGCCGACGGCATCGATGTGGACAATCTGGTCACCAGCGGCGACCAGTGTAACCGCCCCCGCGACCTCGCGGTTGTCAACGCATTTCCGCATCGCGGCGCGGATCGCCGGGAGGATCGGCGCCTCGGACGACTGGGCCGCGACCTGATGCGCGGGGGACGACACGAGGGCGAGGGTCAAGGCCAGGATGAAGGATCGGCACACGGCGGGCTCACTCCCTTGGGTTAAATGGGTCGGAATCAAGGGGCCTCCACATCGGCAACGATTGTAAACGAGCCGGGCGGCCGTTTCACGGGCATGGTTCCCCGCTATAACCGATTGCGGAGTCTGGTGGGGTATGCCCTCGCCCTGGGCACAGGGCGCGGTGGGTGAGACCGACCCTACCAACACCTGCCGGCTCAGCCTCCCTTGACAATCATCGCGGCGGAACGTCGGGCCATCGGCTGGTCGATGCAGCTACTCTGGTCCATCGGTTTCTTGGCAGGAGAGGCCGTCCTCAAGAAAAGTGCTTGCCGAGTTCTCCATTGCCTTCGGTTCTTCGAGGTCCCTCATTTTCTTCGTGGCCTTGGTGACCTTTGTGGTTCAAATCCCAGGGCTATTGGATCTCTTCGAGAAAGATCGGTTGCAAGGGCTCCGGGCACTCGAGGTTGTGGACAAGATCGTCGGTCCGCTTTCATCCGCTGATGCTTATCGGCCTGCCGCTGTGCTTCGGGCCAAGACCGAGCAAAAAGGGGATGGCCGTCTTGACCCACTCGGCGGGACTCGGATAACGGCCGGCATTGGCGCCGAAGCAGGTGCGAAGCATGTCGGTGTCGATAATTCCCGGGCTTAATGGAATCGCGGCCAGGCCGCGGGGAAGCTCCTGGGCGAGGGCGCGGGTCAGGCCCTCGATGGCCCACTTGGTGGCGCAGTAGGGAGCGACCTCGGGTGAGGTCGAACGGCCCCATTCGGAGCTGAAGTTGACGATCACTCCCGAGCCCCGGTCAATCATCGCCGGGACGAAGTGACGGAGAACGTTTACAACACCTTTGATGTTAATGTCAACGACCGGGTCGAATTCCTCGGCCGAAAGCTCCCAGAGCTTGGCACTACGATTGATGATCGCCGCATTGTTGAGCAGCAAGTCGGGCGGTCCCAACCGGGAGAACACGTCATCGGCCCAGGCTTTCACCCCAGCGTCATCGGTCACATCGAGAATGGTGAAGCTGTGTGGCTCGACCAGCGAGATTTGTAGCTCGTCTATGGCCGCCCGGTAGCGTCCGCAACCGGCGATCAAATGCCCGTGCGCGGCGAACCCTTCAGCCAGCCCACGGCCCAGCCCGCGTGTGACTCCCGTGATCACGATCGTCCGGCGGTTGGTTGTCGGTTTCGCCATGGGGCCCCTCGTTTCTTGTCGAATGGCCATCAGAAGCGGCGTTTTTGACGATGATATCGATTAGATGAGTTCCGCGGCACACATCCTAGCCATGGCATCTCTGATTTTCCTTGTAGCCAGTGTTCCAGATGCCAGGATTCTGGGATTCTGTTCTACTGAGATGGTGCGCCTTGACTGGGCGGATGTGGAACCCCCCTGGGAAACCAAAGAAGCGGAGATTTGTCATGGTTGCGCTCCTTTCTGTTTTGCTTGTCGCCGTCTTCTCGGCCATGGCGCTCACGCCTGACAACATGCAGAATCCCGAGGAGAAAAGGGCCGGCTGGATCTTGCTTTTTGACGGGGCAACGCTTAACAAGGGATGCAACAGTAGGATCTTCGTCCGTACGTTGCCCCTCGAGCCTCGGCCGGACAAGGATGTTGGGTTCAACGGGATTAAGATCGCCATTGATGACACAACTACCGCCGGCCATCACGACACCACTGAGCTAAACAAAGCCAGGAAATCACGAGAGTACCATCGTTGAAGGATTTTCAAGGTCGTAGACTTCAAGAGGGAGGCCACGAGCGCGAGGTGCGAGCCCGGATCCCGGGCCAGGACTGCCCCAAGCAGAGTTGACGAACTGTCCATTTCCGCCGAATTCGATAAAAGATCCGGCGGGAAAAGCTGGCTCTCACGAAATCTTCGAGAAAACTCATGGACACAGGAGGTAGGATGAGAGAAGATTAATAATCTTATTGCTGTGGAGGAGGTCCGGTCGGCGCAAGCCGGTATGAACGCGACGTTCGCGTTTCGCGAGCGAGTATGCTGCTTCAACGACTTGATCCCGGCGAACTCCCAATTCGGCTCAAAGCGATCGTCTTCGAGCCAACAGCGCCGGGCCGGTCCAGTTTTATTGATAAGGATGGCTTCTCCTTCAAAGAGCCGAGTGGAGAGAGGTGATTTGTCATGATCTCAGCAACCGATTCAGCCGCGTCTCTTGTGGGCAAGGGTAAGCCAGAGCGTTGGCTTCCTCTTGATGCCATTTTCGCGCCGCGGACTGTCGCGGTGATCGGCGCTACCGAGAAGCAAGGAAGCGTCGGCCGTGCCGTGCTCTGGAATCTGATCAGCAACCCATTTGGTGGCACGGTTTACCCGATCAACTCAAGTCGGGCAAATGTTCTGGGCATCAAGGCCTACAAATCCATCAAGTTCGCGCCAGACCCCATCGACCTGGCCGTCGTGGTCACCCCCGCGCCAAGCGTCCCGGGCGTGATCAGTGAGTGTGTCCTGGCGGGCGTGAAGGGAGCAATCATCATCTCCGCCGGTTTCAAAGAAACCGGGCCTGAAGGTTTGAAGCTGGAGCAGGCGGTGCTCGAAGAAGCGCGGCGGGGCCAGATGCGAATTATTGGTCCCAACTGCCTGGGGCTGATGTGTCCGTACAGCGGCATGAACGCGACCTTTGCCGCCCAGATCGCCAGGCCCGGCTCGGTGGGTTTCATCAGCCAGAGCGGCGCTCTTTGCACGGCCATCCTGGACTGGAGCATGAGAGAAAACGTCGGCTTCAGCGCATTCATCTCGATTGGCTCAATGCTTGATGTCGGCTGGGGAGATCTGATCGACTATCTTGGCGACGATCCCTATACCAAGTGCATCG
The DNA here is from genome assembly GCA_049966735.1 of Isosphaeraceae bacterium. Classification (GTDB taxonomy): domain Bacteria; phylum Planctomycetota; class Planctomycetia; order Isosphaerales; family Isosphaeraceae; genus Aquisphaera. The sequence continues at coordinate 4,030 of JBMFUH010000081.1, read as the reverse complement.
TGATCTACATGGAATCAATTGGGGATGCGCGATCGTTCCTATCCGCCTCGCGCGAAGTGGCGCTCACCAAGCCGATCATCGTGATCAAGGCGGGACGTACCGAGGCGGCTGCCAAGGCG
>JBMFUH010000081.1:0-3901 GCA_049966735.1 Isosphaeraceae bacterium | reverse complement strand
CCTCGCACACCGGCTCGCTCACTGGCAGCGACGAAGTGCTTGAGGCTGCATTTCGCCGCGTCGGCGTGCTCCGGGTCAATTCGATCGCCGACGTCTTTCACATGGCGGAAGTGCTGTCGAAACAGCCCAGACCCAAGGGACCACGGCTGGCGATTGTGACCAACGCGGGCGGACCTGGAGTGCTGGCAACCGACGCCCTCATCGAGAACCAGGGAGAAGTGGCTCAAATCTCGCCGGAGACCATGACGGAACTGAACAAGATTCTTCCCTCGCCTTGGAGCCACAACAACCCAATCGACATCCTCGGTGACGCCGACCCGCAGCGTTATGCGAAGTCGCTGGAGATCACAGCCAGGGACCCCAACATCGACGGTCTTCTGGTCATTCTCACGCCTCAGGCGATGACCGACCCCACCGGGACCGCGGAGCATCTGCGCCAGTATGCCAAGATCGGCGGTAAACCCGTTCTGGCAAGCTGGATGGGAGGCGCGGCCGTGGAGGCAGGTGAGCAGATCCTCAATCATGCAGGGATTCCGACCTACCAGTATCCCGACACTGCGGCCAAAGTCTTCACGCTCATGTGGAAGTCGTCGTACAACCTGCGAGGGCTTTACGAGACGCCGACCTTTCCGGTTGACAGTGATACAGCCACCACCGCGCGCGAGAAAGCCGAGGAGATTATCGCCATTGCCCGCCGCGAGGGCCGCGCCGTGCTCACCGAGATCGAATCCAAGCAACTGCTATCAACCTATGGAATTCCAACGGTCAAGACCGTGATTGCCGACAATCCGGACGCCGCAGTAGCCGCCGCCCGTGAGCTGGGATATCCCGTTGTCCTGAAGCTTCATTCCAGGACGATCACCCACAAGACCGACGTGGGAGGGGTTCAGCTCAACCTGCGAGACGCGGATGCCGTGCGGAACGCCTTTGGCGCCATCGAGTCTTCAGTTCGCGAGCGGGTCGGCGAAGGACACTTCCAGGGAGTCAGCGTGCAACCGATGGTCAAGCTGGACGGCTATGAGATCATCATCGGTAGTACACTCGATCCTCAGTTCGGGCCGGTTCTTCTCTTCGGCACAGGCGGCCAGCTCGTCGAGGTATTCAAGGACCGGGCGCTAGCATTGCCGCCACTTAATACAACACTGGCGAGGCGGATGATCGAGCAAACCAAGGTCAATACCGCGCTCAAGGGGGTCAGAGGTCGCGCACCGGTCGACCTCGTCGCGCTGGAGCAGCTCGTGGTCAGGTTTAGCCATCTGGTCGTGGAGCAGAAATGGATCAAGGAGGTGGACATCAATCCCCTGCTGGCCTCCTCGGAACGGCTGGTGGCTTTGGATGCTCGGGTGATTGTCCACGAGCCTGGCGTTCAGGAGCACGATCTGCCGCGGTTGGCGATTCGCCCCTATCCCACGCTTTACATAAGCCCATGGACGGCTGAGGATGGTACCAAGGTCATCCTTCGGCCGATCCGTCCCGAAGACGAGCCGCTGCTGGTGAAGTTTCACGCCACCCTTTCCGAGCGAAGCGTCGCGATGCGGTACTTCCACGCCATGAAGTACACGGCGCGGGTCGCTCACGAGCGGCTGACCAGGATCTGCTTCATTGACTACGACCGCGAGATGGCCTTGGTCGCCGACTACAAGGATCCCGAGAGCGGTGAGCGCCAGATCATTGGCGTCGGTCGTCTGAGCAAGATCCGGGGGACGGACGAGGCCGAGTTCTCCATCGTCGTCAGCGACCCTTACCAGCGACTGGGACTTGGTACCGAGCTCCTGAGCCGCCTGCTCCAGATTGGCCGCGACGAGAAGATTCGCTATATCTTCGGAGATATTCTCCCCGAGAACGTCGAGATGCAGCGCATCTGCGGGAAGCTGAACTTCAAGATGTCCCATGACGTCAAGGAGTCATTGATCCGGGCAGAGATCGTTCTCTGACGCGGTCTTGGCGCGAATCCTCTGTTCCTTGGGTTGCGGACAGGATCACGCCCGTGCGTGGAGTCCCTGTCTCGCAAGGTGCATCCGGAAAGCAGGGGCGTTTCCGACGTTCCCGCTGCTCCTCGCCGCCTGGCATGTTCCGTTGCTCCGGGCCTTGTTAGAGTGGTCCGGATTACGCGGTCCAGCCTGAGGAGGCAAGGCCCAGCATGATCGTGGCGCCGGGCCAGAAGGGCATGCCCGCCGCTGCCGTCCTTGCTGAGGAGAAGAGGATAGATGGGACTGGGACTGACTTATGAGATGTGCGCAACCCTGGCTGTCCTGGTCTTGCTCTTGATCGGTCTGATAAGAGACTTGCCCACCGACGTGCTCTTCGTCGGGGCGGTAGTTCTCCTTGCCGCGCTGGGGATCATCAAGCCGGAAGAAGCGTTTGGCGGCTTCGCCAATGCGGGCATGCTCACAGTCGGGGCCCTATTCATCGTGGCGGCCGCGCTGCGTGAGACCGGGGTCATGGAATTTGTCGGCGAACGTTTCCTGGGGCATGTGGAAACGGAAGGAAAGGCCCTCTTCTACATGGCGGTGGTGTTGATCCCCTCGGCCATGGTGCTCAACAACACGCCCAAGGTTGCGCTGCTGGTTCCCGTGCTCATCGCCTGGTGCCGCAAGCGGAGGATCTCTCCTTCTCGGCTACTCATGCCACTGTCGTTTCTGTCCGTCCTCGGCGGCACGTGTTCGCTGATCGGCACCAGTACCAACCTGGTCGTGCAGGGTCTCTTGATCAAGTCGAACCTCAGACCGATGAGCATGTTCGAGATCGGCTGGGTGGGATTTCCCTGCGCCCTCTTGGGCGCGACGTATCTTCTGACAGTGGGCCGTCGGCTCTTGCCGGATCGCAAGGAATTGATCGAGCAGCTTGAGGAGTCGAGACGCGAGTACCTGGTCGAGATGTTGGTCCAGCCGGGCTGTCGACTGGTGGGTAAGACAATTGGCCGGGCGGGACTGCGGCACCTACCGGGTCTCTTCCTGATCGAGATTGACCGTGATGGCAGCGTGCTCGGTCCGGTCAGCCCCGAGGAGGTCATCCACGCGAACGACCGGCTCGTCTTCGCGGGGGTTGTGGGCACGATCATCGACCTGGAGAAGATTCCGGGACTGGTTCCGGCGGCGGATGCTCGTTACGAGGTTTCCCCCGCGAAGCAGCGCGGGCGCCGGCTTCATGAGGCGGTCATCAGCCCTTCCTCACCGCTCGTCAACCAGAGCGTGCGTAACGCTGACTTCCGGGCACTCTACGATGCGGCAGTGGTCGCCGTGCACCGCAATGGCGCCCGGCTGACAAACAAGGTAGGAGACATCGAGCTCCACGCTGGCGATACGCTTTTGCTTCAGGCAGGCCACGATTTCTCGAGGGCCTATCGCAACAACCCAGACTTTTACCTGGTCAGTGATGTTGAAGACGCCCGGCACGTGCGCCATGACCGCGCCTGGATTGCCACGATCATCTTCCTGGCCATGATCGCGGCCTTCGTCAGCGGCAAGGTTGATATCATGCTGGCCGCGTTTGTCGCGGCAGGCACCATGATCGCCGGCCACTGCATCTCCGCCTCGGACGCGCGGAGGGCGATTGACTGGCCCGTGCTGCTGGCCATCGGGGCCTCGTTTGGCATGGGCAAGGCCCTGGAGGCGTCTGGGGTGGCCCGACTTTTCGCCGAGCAACTCGTGGTGCTTACGCGGCCTTGGGGGCCAACTGCCACGTTGACCGCCATTTACTTCGGCACCATGGTGCTCAACGAACTGATCAGCAATAACGCGGCGGCCGTGCTCGCCTTTCCTTTCTGCGTCGAATCGGCCCGACTTCTGGGCGTCGACGAGCGTCCCTTCATCATGGCCGTGACGATCGCCGCCTCGTACGCCTTCGCCTCGCCCATCGGTTACCAGACCCACATGATGGTCTTCGGCCCCGGCGGTTACCG
>JBMFUH010000080.1:0-13387 GCA_049966735.1 Isosphaeraceae bacterium | reverse complement strand
ATGCCCGGCGATCGGTTCGCGCAGCGGACCCTATGGGAAGCTATCGACCCGAAAACCGCCCTAGGAACCAGCAAGTCGATCAGCCGGCCAGGCGTCGTTTGAGGGCAATTCCCAGACCGGCGGCCATGGCAATGCCGCCCAGGACGAGTGAGGTGGGTTCGGGAACGACCGAGGCGACGAGAACGGAGAGATCGGCTGGAACACCGGAGACCCCGGTCTGGCCGCGGAGGTACTTGGCGACGTCGAACCAGCCAATCGGCTCGGGGATGAAGAAGGTTCCCGTTCCGGGGTTGATCGGGGTGGTCACGAGCCCATCGAAGTTCAGGTTGACCATCGTGTTCTGTTTCGAGGTGGGACTCGCGAGCGCGGCGATGGTCAGGGTTGTGGCATCGCTCGGCGAGCCGCCCGGATCGACAAAGACGACCGTGTAGGTGACCGGGCTCCCTGGGACGGGATAGCCACCGGTGCTGAGGTAGGTTCCGTCAAAGGTTACGATCTGATGAGTGGAGTCAATGGAGAGTGAGGTGGTGGCGAAGGCTTCGGAACTGGCGGAGATCGGCTGGGAAAGGTCGTTGATGGAGATCGTGCCCGCGGCAGCCAGTCCCGGGGCCAGCAAACCAAAGACGACCAAGAGCAAGGCCGTGACGCCCGCGCGAGCGCGAGCACGGGAGCATCCGCCGGCGGCCCGGCGCTGTCGAGCGCGGCGTCGCCAGCCGAGGAACCCGGCGGCCAGGAAGACTCCGGTGCCGAGCTGGACCAGTGCCAGAGGTTCGGGGACAGCGGCCCCTCCCGTGAATGAGCCGAAACTGGGCAATGGCCCTTGCGTGCTGGAGAAGTTACCAAGCTCGATCAGCGATCCTGGGTCCGAGACCAGTGTCAGGTACGAATCGATCGAGAAAGCGCCCCCGACGGGAATGCTGACAGTCGAAAACAGGTTGGTGTCCAGAATGCTGAACGCTCCGTTCGAGGCGTCCGGGGAGCTCAGGGATGTCTTACCGGTTCCATACAGGAACGTGTTCTCTTGCAGACTGCTATTGAATGAGAAGCCGACGATGATCGTGAACGAGTCGGTGGCGATCACTCCGCCCGTGCTGTTCTTGATCGTGATGGTCCCCTGGTTGGCCAGCTCGACGAAGCTGCCCGCCGTGGGACTCAGAACCCCCGTGGCGCTGACGACGGCCCCCGGTGTACCGGTGTAGGTTTCCGCCCCGGGCCCCGTCGCGCTGTTGGTGAAGTCCGAGTGCAGGTGCGCGAAGCTGACGGCCGCGACACCGGCGGTCATTGTAAAAGAGCTTTGTAGATATGTTCACGAATTGAACGAGACGCCAAGCAGGTTGTTCACGCTGCCGCCGCCATTGGGAAGCGCGGTCGACGCCGCCGTCGAGAACTTGGCGCCGCCGAAGCTGGAGGGCAGATTATTCACATTTGCCGTCCAGGTATGACTGTAGGACGAGGTATTGGTTTGCGCGAAGCTCTGCGAGGGCGGGGACACGGTGGTGAGGACCGAAAACAAACTGCTGCCCGCGGAGGTCATGAGCCCGTTGTTGAAGACGGGAGTTCCATTGCTCCCCGGCGCTGTGTTGTAGACCGCGAAGCTACCGCTCTCGGTGTTGGATGTGCCGATCTTGATGGTGGCGGCGCTTCCGGCACGGCCAGGAACAAGGATTCCGACAGACAGGCCGACCAACAGCAGCAACGCTGTAATGCCGATCCCGCGATCACGCTGGTTACCGTTCATCGCTCGAATCCTCCGCGTAGCTGGTTCAGCCGGCTGAGAGAAACGGTGGGAAGATTGACTGGCGGCTTGTGAGTCGTCCGGCCGGGGGCCGAAGCTGTTTGTCCTCCTGACATGATGCACGGGGGGCCGCACAGCTTAGATGATTGAGTTCAGTCCATACTCCGGGTGGATCGTAAACAATCGGTTCCGGAAAGATCAAGAATCGGTAAACACATCAACACCGATCGGACCACTACAACCCATTTCGCCCATCCGTCCCGCATGACCGGCACGGATCTCGTTTTCCGGACCAGTTGCCTACCTGATCCAGCCTGGCTCAAGTGGTATTGTTACTGGAAGCGGCATGGCGGGAACCCGCCCCGGCACGCCGCCAATTCGGTGTCTGGGTGATTTCCTGGCGAACCGGAACGGGCCTTGACGCCGTGATGCAAGTCGATTCCGGTTCCGAACGTGGCATCCACCTCGAGTTGCAACCATGGCGCAGACAATCCGCCCCGCGCGTTCTCGACGGCGTCGCTGGCTTCCTCGACTCGAACGGATCGAGGAGCGGATTCTGCTCTCACCCTTCACGGTGACGAACACGAACGATTCGGGCCCCGGCTCGCTGCGTCAGGCGATTCTCGACTCCAACGCCAATCCGGGGCTGAACACCATCGGCTTCGCGATCACCGGCGGTTCGGCCCCCTACGTGATCAACGTCCAGTCCGCCTTGCCCGGCATCACTGGTCCGGTCGTGATCAACGGCGAATCTCAGCCCGGTTACGCCGGAACGCCGATCATCGAGATCAACGGCGGAGGAAACATCGGAGATGGCTTGCTCCTGGCCCAGGGCTCCGACGGCAGCACGATCGAGGGCCTGGACATCGTCAACTTCCCGGACAGCAGCTTCACCGACGGCGCCGGGATTCATATTCAATCGAGTAACAACCTCATCGTCTCCAACTGGCTGGGCCCGGGTCCCTCCGGCCAGACGGCCGCGACCGGCAACTTCTTCGGCGTGTACATTGACGCCGCGTCAAACAACACCATCGGCGGCGCGGGGGCGCTGGGCAACCTGATCTCAGGAAATTTATATGATGGTATTTTGATTTATGACGACGCCGGTCTGGCCCAGAACAACCTGGTGATCGGCAACAAGATCGGCACCGATGTCACGGGCACGGCGGCCATCCCCAACGCCACCTCTGGTGATGGCGGCAATGGCATCGACATCTATGCAGAGAACAACACGATTGGCGGCGCGGGTACGGGCCAGGGGAACCTGATCTCCGGCAATGCCGGCAACGGGATCGAGGTCTCGGCCACGAGCGGCAGCTTGATCGCGGGGGACACGATCGGCACGGATCTGGCCGGCGGTTCGGCAGTACCCAACGGAGGTTACGGTGTCTCGCTGGAATCCGCGACCAATACGCTTCTCCAGTCCGACTTGATCTCGGGCAATTTCCTGGGCGGCGTGCAGATTACCGGCTACGGGTTGGCGAATGACCGGATCCACGGCTCCGTCATCGGCACCGACCGTTCCGGCGGAAGCTCGCTTTCCAACGGCCTGGCGGTGCTGAACAACGGCGTCGGCATCTTCATCAACGGCTCGGCCGGAAACGTCGTCGGGGGAGATGGGCCGGGACAGGGCAACCTGATCTCGGGCAATGCGACGGCCGGCGTGTACATTTTCGGCCGCTTCGCCGCGGGCAACACCGTCGCGGGCAACCTGATCGGCGTGGATGCGACCGGTTCGAGGCCCATCTTGACAAGCGCCGGCTCGATCGTTCAGCAGGTTGGCGTGCTGATCAACCAAGCGCCGGGACTGGATATCTCGGATGTCAATCCCGGCGCGGGCAACACGATCGGCGGAGTCTCCGTGGCCGCACGCAATGTGATTTCCGGCAACGAGGCGGGCATCGAGATCAGCGGCAACGACTCGCGGGGCAACCTGGTCACGGGCAACTTCATCGGTCCGAGCGCGGAGGGAGGATCGGGCACGGGGAACACCGTGGGCGTGTACATCAACGGTGCTCCGGGCAACCTGATCGGCGGCGGCAATGTGATCTCGGGCAACGGCAGCGTGGGCGTGTATATCCTGGGCGGCCCGTCGACGGGCAACCAGGTGACGGGCAACCTGATCGGAGTGGGCCCCGACGGCCTGAGCCGGCTGCCCAATCAGATCGGCGTCTACATCGAGAACGCTCCGGGGAATGTCATCGGCGGCACATCGTCCGCGGCACGCAACGTGATCGCGGCCAACATAATATCAGGTGTTTATGTTATTGCTGGCCAATCGGTTGGCAATGTCGTCGAGAGCAACCTGATCGGTTACGCCGCCAACGGCGTGACCCGGCTGGGCAATCGTGAATATGGCGTGCTTCTGTACAACGCCGCGAACAACAACGTGCCGCAGCGGGGACCGGTGGGCAACCGGATCGTCGCCAGCGGCATCGCCAACTTCCGCGAGTTCACCGGCCGCGCCGTGACCGCCAATCCACCCAGCGGGCAATCGAGCCGGCAGAGGTCGACGGGCCATCGCGGGGTCAGGGTTCGACTCATCACGGGGAGCCCGACACCGAGGGGACCGGTACGACGCAAGGGCGGTAGACGGATCTGAATCGTGCTTGATCGATGAGAGGCCGGTAGAATCGATGGCTTGCACCGATCTCGTTGGCGGATGAGCGATGAGTCGGGTTGTTCGGCGACATCCACCTCTCGCGCGGAAGGCTCTGAACCATGATCCAGAACCGCCTCAAGTCCCGGATGATTTCCTTGTCGGCCGTTGCCCTGGCGAGCATCATCGGCTTCGTCTCACTTGCGGGCCGACCCGCGATCGCCATGCAAGAGCCCTCCAAGGACCAAGATGCCCGCCAGAACGGCCCTCAGCCGGGTGAGGAACTGGCTCAATTCGACGTGATCTCGCTCGCCGAGGGGGGGACTGTCCAGCTCAACCTGCAGTCATCTCTGCTGATGATGCAGTTCGCCGATCTCGGGAAGCGGCTCATCATCACGGCGAGCCCGGCGATGGGGGAGTCTGTCCACTACGCGAATCGAATGCTCGAGGCGATCGGGATGTTCATGGTTGATCGGGACATCGATTCCGGTCCGCTTGCTCCCGGAGGGGGCATTCCCATGATCGAGGCCAGCAAGCTGGAAGACGATGAACTTCTGGCGAGAGTCAAGAAGCTCTCGACGTTCCGACCGGCGCCGCTCCGGGTTCGAGACCCGGACAACTGTGAGTCTTGTAGCGTCCGCTGTGTGGACAAAATGCCGGAGCCATCGGTCCGCACAACGGACCCTATGGGGTTGAGCATCAGTCCGGTTTAACAGGGGTTCCCGTTTCGAGAGGGCGTGCGCTGACCCATAATCCCCGGGCATCATCACTGAAAACCTCAACGTGCTCACCGCCCCTTCTGAACCCGCTCATGGAAGGGCTGTGCATCGTGAACCGCAGGTCGCGGCCGGAACCACGCATGGGGAGGGCATCGTCGGGGCGAACCGTGACAATCCACCAACTGTCATGCATTCGAAGTTTATCCCGCAGAGCCGTCTCGTTGATCTCGATGCTCACGATCGTCCCACGGCAAATCGGAACGGAGGGCCGACCAGTGGAAGGAGTGTCTGGTACTGCCGGGCGAAGCGTCGACCTGGAAACGATGACGGCAGAGGCGCACACGAAGGTCAGCATCACGCCGAACAGGACCAGCCACTTCCGGATCCTTCTTGGTCTCCCCTCGGAGTCCATACTGACGTCGACGGTCGGGGTATCCAGGAAGTCGAGGACGGGTGATTCGGCCATGGTAGCCTCAACCTTCAACCCGCGTCGAAAACCGCGGAAACGGCGACGGAGAAGCTCGGCAATAGCACTGAGACCGCGGACTCCCCGCGCCGGTAGACGCCGGCTTCCTCATAGGCTTCTCCGCGGAGACGCAGCACGGTGATCGTGTCGGTTCGCGGGTTGACGATCCAGTATTCGGGGACGCGGCCCTCGGCGTAGTCGCCCCGCTTGTCGACCAGGTCGCGCTCCGGTTTCTCCTCGCTGACGACTTCCAGAGCGAGGTCCGCGCCCAGCCAGAACCGATTTTGCCGGCGCGAGTCCGTGGCCGAAAGCAAAAGCAGAAGATCGGGCTCACGGTACTTGCCGGGGCGGATTTGCAGGCGTAGCGGGGCGAACTGGACGGTGCCGCCGCGGGATTCGACGAAACCGCAAAAGGCGAACAACAGAAACTTGAGTACGCTCTGGTGCTTGTCCGTCGGCATGGGTAGCGGTTCCAGAAAGCCATCAGTAAACTCGACCAGGTGATTTCGATGATCGGTCAAGACGAGGTACTCTTCCTCGCTCCATCGTCCCTGCGGGGGGAGCACCCCCTCGAGGAAATCCTTCCACTCCTGGTCGGGGAGAAGCATCGTCGTGAGTTGCGAACCAGTTGCCATGGCGTCCCCCTGAAAAACAAGCGCTGTCCCCACGGCCAGTATAGCTGGAATCGCCGAACTCGGCTATCTGTGGAGAAGCCGGGGGAAACAACGTGTGGGGCGTGATGTCGACCTCCTGCCCTTGGGGAGAAGATGATCGACCTGGTTGAAGATCCAGTGGTCTCCCGTTCGCCACCGAGATCAACACGCCGCTCTTGAACGACCCGGCCGTGAAGGCGCGGATCCAGGCCAACGTTCCGCTGGGGCGACCCGGTCGAGCTCGGCCCCGCCGCCGTCTTCCTCGCCTCCGAAGCCTCCAGCTTCATGACCGGCGCCACGCTGTTCATCGACGGCGGCTACACGGCGCGGTAGAATCAATGTTGTCGGGCACCTTTGAGACACCTGTTTTCAGGCGAGCTCTTGGAGGGTCTCTCCCGTTGCGTTTCGATAGCCAGCCGAGTGTGTTCATCAAAAAGTCCTTGAAAGGAGCATTCCTTTGAACTGGCAGTCGGACCTAGACGTGGTTCACGGGAGCAGCCAGCACAATCTCGCTGTGCTAAATGCCATGGCCACGGCTCTGCGAAAGTCGGGCGTCAAGGGGACCTTCTACATTGGCTATCCGGTCATGGCTTCAGCCGAATCCGTCATCACCGTAGACGCGCTTCTCGTCTCACAATCCCCTGGCCTCGTCGCCTTCCATGTCGTGGAACAAGGGCAGGACTATCGAGAGCTATAGGACCGGCTCTACTATCTGCTCGAATCAAATCTCGGGAGACATGAGTCCCTAGAGCGGTTTGCAGTCGGCTTGCGCACTCATTGAATATCGTAGGGCCCGCTGTGCGGACCGACGGCCAGAGCAATTGGTCCGCACAGCGGACCCTACGGTGAGCGATCGACCCGAAAACCGCTCTAAGGTCTGGCCGACGGCTCGGAGTGGACATCAACATCGCATCAGTATTCCCTGATGGCAATGCACCCACTGACACGACTCCCGACTATCCCGTCACAACGCCTGGCACACTGACGGAAGACCTCAAGGCTATGAGCGGAATATCCGACCCCGATTTGTACCGGAAGCTCTCGGCTGCTATTCAGCGTGTCACATCGATTAGGCCGCAGAAGAAGGACAATTCTCTCATTAGAGCTTCCTACGAATGTCTCGGCAACAGTGTCGTAGGGCACAGCCTCTTGTACTGGCCTTGTCCCGTGGAATTTCACTCGCCCGTTGAAACGCTGGCCGACTTGACCGACGGCCTGGTGCTGTGTCTCGAGTCGCCAAAGGGCGCCAAAGGAATATGCGACTTGACCTTGCGGACGCCTATGCGCTTCGATTTTGATCCGACGCGGGAGCGGGAGGACCATCCCTTGGTACATCTCCACACACAATTCGAGGAAGCGCGCCTTCATGTGAGTCACGCCATGTGCTTCACTGCATTCATCAAGAAGATAATCAGGACATTTTACCCAGAGCGGTGGCTCGAAAGCGTGGAATCAATCCACGAGCAGCCGCTTGATCACGAGGGAAGTCAATTTGATCCTCCATTGCATTGCCTACAGGTGTCTTGGCGCTAGAGGGACCGGAGGATGTCCTTCGCGTGCGTTTCCAGAGTCGTGGATCTTGGGGTCATTTGGCCCCGTGTTGTCCGACTCCGACATTCATTTCAGTTACAAGCTCCTCTTGGTCCAAACAGGCAAAGCACCTCGGAGTGCGCCCGGTTGGGCCGTGTCAACGTTCAGGCATTTCGTTAGAATCATTCCGGTCGACTGTGTTGACTATTCCAGGTCGGTCAGAAGGGCGGGCGTTTGACTTCCTGATGTCCGCCTGACTCGGCTTCTGGAATTCCGCTCGAATGCCGCCGTGGAGGACGGGACCAGGTCCCACGATGGAATACTCACATTTCCTGATCATCGCCGGCTTGATCCTGATCAATGCGTATTTTGTCGCCGCCGAGTTCGCGCTGGTGAAGGTCCGGACGAGCCAGATCGATCAGATGGTCGAGCAAGGGAATTGGGCCGCCCGGCTGACCAGCCAGGCACTGGACAAGCTGGACGTCTATCTCTCGGCGTCGCAGATCGGCATCACGGCGGCGAGCCTGGCGCTGGGACGAGCCATCCAGGACTGGGTCGAGCCGCTGGTCCGCTCCGGCTTCGAGATGCTCCCCGGAGTGCCCGGCATCAGCCGGGTTCTCTCCTGGCTGGCGCCGGCCTGGCGGCGGTTGGCCATCTTCACCGGCCTTGACTTCGACCGCCTGATTCCCGGCTTCGCGGTGGGAATTGTTCCCCTGGCCGCCTTGACGCTGGTCACCTTCCTGCACATGGCGCTGGGCGAGCAGGCCCCCAAGACGCTGGCCATCAGGGCGCCGCGCGTTCTGGCCCTCATCACCGCGCCGCCGCTCGTATTGATTGCTCACATCTTCTGGCCGGTGATCTGGCTCCTCAACACGGCCAGTCACCTCACGCTCCGCGTGCTGGGCCTGGGGCGGGCGAACACCGAGGAGCTGACCCACAGCGAGGAAGAGTTGCGGCACATCCTGATCGAGAGCGCCCAGGGGGGCCATCTCTCGCGCAGCGAGCGAATCATGATCGAGAACGTGCTGGACCTGGAGGAAAAGACAGCCCGGCGGGTGATGGTGCCTCGGCCCGACATCGTTTACCTCAGCCTGTCTCGGCCGCTCGATGAGAACCTGCGGATGGCTCGCCAGGCGGGGCACACCCGCTTCCCCCTCTGTGAGGAAGACCTGACCTCCGTCATCGGCATGATCCATGTCAAGGATGTCTTTCGGTCGGGCGGCATTCAGAACGGCCGGCTCGACCTGCGCCAGCTCTCGCGGAAGGTGCCGTTCCTGCCGGTCACGCTCCGGCTCGACCAGCTCTTGCTCGAGTTTCAGCGCAACCGCGTGCACCTGGCCATGCTCCTGGACGAGTACGGCAGCGTCGTGGGGATGGTCACGCTCGAAAACGTGCTCGAGGAACTGGTGGGCCCGATCCAGGACGAGTTTGACCGCGAGTCGCCCCAGGTCTTGCCGTTGGGCGAGGGGATCTTCGAGGTCGAGGCCGCCTGCCCGCTCGACGTCCTGGCCGAACAGGTGGGCATCGAACTCCCCGAGACCGAGGCCGAAACCGCCGGGGGCCTGATCCTCGACCTCCTGGGCCGCCTGGCCAGGCCGGGAGACGCCGTCCTGGTGAGCGGACACAAGCTCACAGTCATCCGCGCCGATCCCACCCGCATCCGCAAGATCCGGATCGAACCGACCGAGAAAGACCAGGACGAACACGCGTCGGACAGGGATGGCGTGGAAAAGACAGAGGGAGTGTGAGCGTTGAATCAACGTATCCGCGCGATACTCCGTCACTTGTGCTGATCTCCAGAAGAGGATGAACCACCGTGAAGATCGTCATCCTGGATGGCCGGACGCTGGCGCCCGAGCGTGAGGCCTGGGCGGGACTGGATCGCCTGGGCGAGGTGGTTTACCACGATGTGACGAGCGCCGACCAGGTTCTCGAGCGCTCCGCGGGAGCGACGGTCCTGGCGACGAACAAGACGCCGATCCGCGCGACCGTGATCGACCAGGTTCCCGAACTGCGGTTCATCACCGTGCTGGCCACGGGATTCGATTGTGTGGACGTGGCGGCGGCGCGAAAGCGGGGAATCCCGGTCTCGAACGTCCCGGTCTACGGCACCGCCAACGTCGCGCAATATGTCTTCGCCCTGCTGCTGGAACTCTGCCATCACGTCGTCCTCCACGCCCAGGCCGTGCAGGCCGGCGAGTGGTCGCGCCAGCCCGATTTCTCGCTGCGGAAAACCCGGCTCATCGAGCTCGACGGCAAGACGATGGGCATCGCCGGCTACGGTCGAATCGGCCAGCGCGCGGGCGCGATCGCGCGGGCGTTTGGCATGAAGGTTCTGGCCTATGATCCCGCTTCGCATCCGTCCTTGGCGAACGACCCGGTCGAGTGGGTCGATCTCGATGCCCTCTTCGCGCGCTCCGACGTGATCAGCCTGCACTGTCCCTTGACCGAGCAGACAAAGGGCCTGGTGAACCGCCAGCGCTTGAGTCTCTGCAAACCGGGCGCGCTGCTGATCAACACCGCGCGCGGGGGCCTCGTCGTCGAGGCCGACCTGGCCGAGGCCTTGAGCGCGGGCCAGCTCGCCGGCGCGGCGGTGGACGTGGTGTCGACCGAGCCGATCCGCGCCGACAACCCACTTCTGGGCGCACCCAATTGCCTGATCACGCCGCACATCGCCTGGGCCACCGACGAGGCCCGCGCCCGGCTCATGGAGACCACCGTCGCGAACGTCACCGCCTTCCTCGCCGGCAAGCCGATCAATGTGGTAACTTGAGGCGCGGAGCTTTGCCAGACAGTTCTCGAGCGTGTGAAAAGGGGAAGATCTGGTTCACGCACCTAGAGCGTTTTTCGGGTCGATAGCTCACCGTAGTCCCGGCGCGCCGGGAGACGGCCGGAGCATTTGGTCCGCACAGCTGACCCTACGATATTTGATCAGTGCGCAAGCCGACTGTAAACCGCTCTAGCCACAACTACTCACCACCATATCGTTTTTCCGCCCAGATAAACTTGAGCGGTTGCGCCGTTCCTGCCGATCTTGAGGAAGAAGCGTTTTCGACACGCGATCTTTCTCGATCCCGGACAGTGTGGGGCGACACATGCGAGTTCCGTTCATCCTCGGTGTTCTGGCGCTCGGACTGCCGGGATTGGCTGAGCCAGCTCGGAGCCAGGAATCCGGTCTACCCCCCCTGCCGCCTGAGATCAACTCCGGTCGGCCGGCCCCCGGGCAACCGCCGGCCCCCGCGACATCTGACGTCGCGCCACGACCTTCACCGACGCCAACGCCGCCCCAGGCCTCGCCCGCACCTGCCCGTCCTGGCGCTTCCTAGACGCCTGCACCCACCCAGGCCGCCACTCCGGCCGCTCCGGCGACGACGGCTCCGCCGGCAGTCGGCCAGCCCGAATCCGCGTTGCTGGCCCCCGGAGTCGGCCAGGGACTCTTTCCCTCGGCGATGGCTGGCGCTTCCGCTTACGGTGCGGCAAACTCGAGTGCGGCGCTCTTCGGTCAGGGTCCGGCCCCCTCATCGGGGCTCCTGAGCGGCCGCCAGTACGGTCTTGGATCCGATTTCCAGATGATCGGCGACCAGGCACCCATGACCATCCACCGGGTCTTGCCCGCGGCCCCGGGCCTTCCGCCGCCGTTTCCACCCGGCACCCCACCGCCTACCCCCAGCCCGAGACTGGCGTCGGCCGTCGTCCCCTCGGTCCGCGGACTCAAGATCGGTGAGAACCAGTCTCCCCAGCCCCAGGACCGCGTCTTCTTCACCTTCAACTACTTTTCAGACCTCAACGGAGCCCTCAACACCCGGTTCAACTCACCCGTCAATAACATGATTGGATATCGCTACATCTTCGGCTTCGAAAAGACGTACGACGACGGCTTCGGCTCGTTCGGCGTTCGGTTGCCGCTCGATCAGCTCTCGGCGAGCTCGACGATCTCGGGCAACTTCGCCAAGCCGGGCGGCACCAGCACCTCGCTCAACGACCTGAGCCTCTTCACCAAGTACGTGGTCAAGGTGGACCCCAAGACGGGCAGCCTGATCTCGGTAGGGCTCGAGATGACGTTGCCCACCGGACCCAGCCAGTTTGCCGGAGCGAAGCACATCCAGGGAATCCAGAGCACCGAGATCCAGCCGTTCATCGGTTATCTGCTGATTCGCGACCGTTTCTACCTCCACGGCTTCCTCTCGCTCTCGGCGCCCGCGTCGGTGCGCGACGTGACCATGGTCTACAACGACCTGGGCATCGGCTACTTCCTTTATCGCGATCCCGACCCGGCCAGCTTGCTCACCAGCATCGCGCCCACCTTCGAGGTGCACGTCAACGACCCCTTGAACCACCGCGACTGGTTCAACGCCAACGATATCTCCGGCACGGCCGACATGGTCGACCTGACCTACGGCGTGAACGTCGGCATCTCCCAGCAAGCCGTTTTGACATTTGGATGGGTAACGCCAGTCACCGGCCCTCGGCCGTTCAATTACGAGGCGATCGTCCTGTTCAACTGGCGATTCGGCCGCTCCCGCCGCGGCGCCTCCCCGCCGATCCTGGGAGGGTAAACCACCGGAATCGAACTGGTTCTTCTCCGCTTCCTTCGTTTTCTTCTGTTCCAGAAGGGGATTTCGGGCACACACCCGCTATTCGCCAAATCGAGAACACAGGCATCGGAGACGACCGTGAACGTCTTCACCTGTCAGTCTTCCATGCTGAGGTCCTGTGCCTGTTTCGCGAGCTCATCCAGGTCGCGCGCGCGAGCCTCGTCGGTTCGCCGCTTGTATTGCATCAAGTCCGCGAACTTGACGCGCCGGTGCCTACCCACCTTGCGGTGAGGGATCGCGCCTGAGTCCAGAAGCTTGCAGAGGAACGGTCGAGAGACGCTGAGCAGGTCGGCGGCCTGCTTGGTCGTCAATTCGGCGTGGATCGGCGTGAGAGTCACCGCGTTGCCGTTCGCCATCTCGGTCAGGATCCGACCGAGGAGCCGTACCGCGTAGGCGGGAACCTCCAGAGACGCCCCCGGTTGCTGACCAGGGATGCACACACTGAGTTGAACAGTGTTCTCAGGAGAAACGCCCTCATCTGAAACCAACAGAGAAGCAAGCGTTGGTCCAAGCCGTCTGCTCGATTCGCGCGCCAGCCTGCTCTCAGCCTCGGTAGGGAGACGAAGCAGTGACTGCGTTGCGTTCTTTTGAAGAGCCGCCATCTGGCCCCCTCCCGAGCAAAGTAAGTTCGGCCAATCCCCGGTTCGCCGGGCCTCTAAGTGAATTATTTGCTTTACACGCAATAAACGCAATGCTGGTCTGCAAAAAATGCACGGGCCCCCTGGTACGATCTCTCCTCTGGCTCGATCTCCGTTCGCAAGAACTCCTCGGCCCGCCGCGCCGCCGGATTGCCCCCCCCCTAAAGGCCCTGCTTATAATACGTTGTGCAATACGTGTAACTGGGAACTCGTGGGCCCGCACACCTTTTTCGCGCTGTTCAAGCAACATCAGGAGCAGCAGCGATGAACGGCCGGACAATGCATCAACATTCGATCTCCGCGCACGTTGCCGAAATTGATCTCTCGAAAGAACGTTGCAGTCGCGGCTCGCGTTAGAGCGGTCTGCTTTTGAGTTGCCGATTGGGCGGGTTTTCTCTTCCTGCTCCCGCGGGAGAAGGCGGCCGGCATCCCGGCGCGCCGGGAGCTGAGCG
>JBMFUH010000079.1:0-13408 GCA_049966735.1 Isosphaeraceae bacterium | reverse complement strand
GCGGACCCTACGATATTCAATGAGTGCGCAAGCCGACTGCAAACCGCTCTAGAGATCCCTCCTGAGTGCTTGCGGAGTCGATTCCGTTGTAGGACGGACATTCTTGTCCGTCGCGGTCGGGCAGGAATGTCCAACCTACTGCACGGCCTTCCATGCTGGTCCATTTCCTCATCTCGCTCCCTCTCGGCTGGCAAGCGGGTTCTTCTCTTTCCTCCGGTACGCCACGATCGCCGCGCCCGGCTGGGTCGCGATGGTGACACCCAGGCCGTGCTCCATCAACTCGCTGCCCAGTTCGGTCCGTTTTGAGTCGTCCGAATTTAGGTCGTGAACGACGTATTCGGCTCCGGGCTCAAGTCCGCGGAGGCGAAACCGCGCCGTCTCGTAAACGCTCGCCTCGCGGCGGAACGCCTGGACCATGCCACGGCCGCGCTCGGGCTCGTCGAACTGCCAGGCGATCCAGGAGGAGTCGGAGAGATCGTAGGGAGTGAGGGGATAATAGTCGCCGAGAAAGTGACGGCTGCTCAGAATCCACTGGACCAGATGGCGGCGGATCGCTCGCAAGTTGAGATCGCCCCGCCGCATGTCGTAGCAGGCCGTGAGGTGCGGGGCCATCTGGCTGTAGAAGACGTAGCGATCTTCCGAGTTGATGCCGGTGCCGTAAAACGGGATCCAGAACGAGATGCCGTAGGTGTGCGCCTGCTGGCCGACCGGCTCGAGGATGTAGTCGCTGCGCAAGAGCGGCACGGCGCGGCGGAGGGTCTCCAGATCGTTGCGCCGGCCTCCGCTGGCGCAGGTATCGATGAGCATCCCCGGATGCCTCCTGCGCAGCTCGTCCCAGTAGGCGAGGTATCCCTGGATGTGGTGGTTCTCGGTTGCGCCCTGGCGGTCGGGAGCGTCGTGCTTTCGCCAGAAGGAGAGGGGGTCCATGTTGAAGTCCTGGCGGTACAGGTCGATCCCCTGGTCGACGATCAGGCGGTCGACGTGATCGGTCAGCCAGGCCCGCGCCTGGTCGTTGCCCAGGTCAAGCAGACCGCCATTCTTGCCGCCCAGGACCCATTCGGGATGCTGTGTCGCCAGCCAGGTTCCGGCCACGACGCGCTCTGGCTCGAACCAGACGATCGACTTCACATTCTTCTGGTGGGCGTGGTCGGTGATGGCTCGCAGCCCGTGGGGGAAGCGCCTGGTGTCGACCTCCCAGGTGCCGACGTCGGGCCAGCCGGTGCGGTTCTTGTACCAGCCGGCGTCCATCCACCAGTAATCGAGCTTGATGCCTTCTTGCAGATAGCGGTCGATGAAGAGTTTCTGGTTGGCTTCATTGGCGTGGATCATCTCGCCGAACTGGTGCGAGCTGCACGCGGCGATCTCGGGCTGGATGAGCTTGCCGCCGGGCCGAGGCAGGTTGTGGGCGAGCATCCAGCGCCGCCAGAGGTTCTGGGCGCGGATCCAGTCCCCCTCGTGGAACTGGAGGACCATGAGGGGCGTGCGGATGGTCTCTCCTGGATTGAGACGCAAGTGGGTAATCTCCTGCCCGGCGCGGATGCTGAATCCGGACGATGCGTCGCGCGCGAACTCCGCGGCCCACTGGCCGGGCCAGCCCACGACGACGATCAGACCGCGGTTTCCCCAGTGGAGATTGAAGTAGGGTATCCACGGGTCGGTGGCGCGGCCGGCCCGGGGTGCGAACCGCTTGCTTGCTCCCGGATCAAACGTGGTTTCGAGCGGCTGGTAATCGTTCGGCTCGGCGGTCGACCCGCGCTGAAAGCGGAGGACGATCGGAGTGCCCTGGGGAACCGCCAGCTTCCAGTCCAGCCCCTGGATCTTCTCGAGGAGCGGCGCGGCCTTTGTCCCCCGGTTCGTGAACGTGACAGTCCATTCGAGGTTGGGAAAATCGCGATAGACGACACCGGTGCAGCGCACCTCGAGCTTTGTTTCAGGATCGGTCCAGACCTGCTCGTGCCGGACGCGGTTGGCGTCGAGCTCGCGAGTCGTGCGCCGGACGGGCCAGGTCTTGAGCAGCGTTCCGGATGCCTTGCCGCCATAGAGAAAGGAGAATGCGGGCTGGGCGGGATACTCGGGGGCGGATGTGATCTCATCGAGATCGCCCAGTGCCATGGTTTTGTTGTCCTGGAGGGAAACCTGGGCGTCGGCCCAGTCGGCCTGGTCGCAGGAAATGCCGTCGCTGCCATCGGTCACCTCCAGCGTGAAGGTTGTCGCACCGGCGAGATCGACATGGACGCGGTCGGCCTTCATCCCTTCGTGCATCAGGGGCGAACGAAACATCTCTCGATCGCCGACGCGGACGATAAAGACGACGCTGCCCCGGCCGCCGCTGGTTTGCTCGTTGCTATCCACGCCGACAAGCGCGCGGAAGGCGCTGGCGGGGCCGGGCAAGTGGACCTCGACCTTGCTGGGGGCGTGGCAATAGAGGCCGCGACGAAAGAGGTTCCCGGCAATATTCAGCGGCCGTCCGCCGCGGGCGTTGCGCTGAACGGGGTCATGATTGGCGAGGACGACGAAACCGGACTGAACTGGTGCTTCCTCGACCTTGCCCTCGAACTTCGCCTGGGCCCAGCGTCGGGCTTCGTTCAGCTCATTCTTGCTCGGCGTAGTGGCCCGGCAGCAGGTCTCGATCGCCAGGAGCAAGCAGCCGGACAGCAACAGGATCATGCCGTGACGCGCGGTGCGGAACATGGTGAGACCTCCCGCGTTCTACTCGAAAATGTCCATCGTGTGCATTTCGAACCTGGGCACGACAACCTCCTCCGGCGGAGGGCCGGTTCGGGACGTACCGGTTGAAGATAGGCGATCCCGAACCCGAAAAGAACCCTGTTGTGTACGCGCCAGGAACGGGTTTACAATTGTCGGAGTTTCAGGCCGAAGGAGGCGAACGATGAAGACGGCGGCGTGGGTGGTGCTGGCGGCGATCGGGCTGGGCTTGATGGTGCTCACGTATGAGAAGCAGATACGCGGGAATCCCCAGGCGCCCTGGGCCTCCGGGCTTCTATTCATCGGCGAAGGCGAGCCGGCGAAGCCTGTCGAGGCCGGAACGGTCGTCTGGTCACGGTTGCGGCTCTTGCCCGCCTCAGACCGGTCCGCGGCCTTGCTGAAGGCGGCCGAGAGGACGAAGTCTTTGAGGGAAGCGAAGCTCGGGTTTCGACTGCGGCCCAAGCTGATCGATCTTCCGGTCGACGAGATGGTTCACTGCGCGGATTGGCTGCGCGAGGGAAGGATACCCGAACCCGGAAAGCACGAGGTGCTGGCCGGTGCCCAGACCCCGCCGGGCGATCATCTGAGCGTGGCGGGAGAGACGTTCAGAGTTGTGGGCGTTCTCCAGCCTAGCATGGCGCTCCTTGCCGACTGCTACGTCGCCCCGGCGGATCCGTCGCTGGACGTCTGCTTTTCCAAGAGAGACGACGATGTTCACCAGGCAAGGCTGCTCCACTTGAGCGCGGGCTTTCTCCGCGATCGTAAACAGCTCAACAAGTTGATCGAGGCCTTTCCTCCCCCACGCTTCGCGATACTCATGCCCTGGGTTCGCCCCGAGCGCGACGCATTTCTGGCCTATCTCGCCGCGCAGGCCCTTTTCCTCCTGGGAGGCACGGGGGTCTTGATCAGTCTTTACAGGTGGCTGGCCGGGTGGGTCAGGTTGCCCCTGCTCGCGGCGCCACTTGAGGAAATGGTCCGCCGGCCGAGGCTGCTCTGGGGGGGGCATCTGGTGTACTTCGGTCTCTTCGTCGTGGGCGCCTTGATCATCTATCCATTCCCAGACGTGCATACCGTGATCATGACCGCCGTCCAGGGGGAGATTGCCTCCAAGGACGGCGGGGTACTGGCCGTGGCGGGCAAGGCCTATGGCACCGGCAACATGTTCTATGCGGCCGCGGTGACGTTCGTCATCAACTTCTTCCTTGGTTCCCTGGCGATGATCAGCATTCCCTCGATGATCATCCCGGGCTGCGGCGCGCTGCTGGCGGTTTGTCGATCGATGCTCTGGGGGCTCTTGCTGGGCCCGACCGAAAACACGCTCTCCTGGCTGATGCTTCCTCACACCGGCACGCTCTTGCTGGAAGGGGGAGGATACATCCTGGCGGCCTTCTTCGCGATCCTGGTCCCGGTTTACCTCTTCAGGCCAGGGCAGCCCGATGCCAAGCCGCTGCTCGTGGATGAACTGGCGTCGTCCCCGGAGGTCGATTGCCCACCGCACCAGACCTTCGGACGGCGATTCCGCAGTGCCCTCACGCTCAACCTTAAAGGCAACGTGCTGGTCGCCATGGTCCTGGCCGTCGCGGCATGCTACGAGTCTGTCGAGGTCATCTTGATGGCAGGGTTCTGACGCCGGGCAGTTGTTTCCGACGTCGAAGCGAGGGATGATCAAGGGACGGCATCGGTCGATGCCTCGCCGGCGGTTCCGGCTGAGGGCGTCCCGTTTTGACGTTGACTGTGAAAGGGAATGACGTGACCGCATCGCGGAAGCCCGCGGTCTTCGAGATCGCCCCCGACGGGGTTGACCCCGGCTTAGTGCCAAAGCGGAACGTGTACACGGGAGCCGCGCTTCCCGTGCTCGGTCTGGGAACGTTCGGTTCCGACCGCTTCACCGGCGAGCAAATCGCCGAGGCCGTGCTGGGCGCGGCGGCCGTCGGCTACCGGCATTTCGACTGTGCCTCGGTCTACGGCAACGAGGCTCAGGTCGGCAAATCCTTGCGGGCGATCCTGGCCGGAGGAGTCAAGCGCGAGGACTTGTGGGTCACCTCGAAGCTCTGGAACGACAAGCACGGCGAGGCCGACGTCATCCGGTCGTGCCAGCAATCGCTCCGCGATTTGCAGCTCGACTACCTCGATCTCTACCTCGTCCACTGGCCGTTTCCCAACTTCCATCCGCCGGGCTGTAGTGTCGACTCCCGCAGTCCGGACGCCCGGCCTTACATTCACGACAATTTCCTGAAGACCTGGCGGCAAATGGAGGCGCTCGTCGACCGGGGACTGGCGCGGCACATCGGCACCTCGAACATGACCATTCCCAAGCTCAAGCTTGTCCTCCGCGACGCCCGGATCAAGCCGGCCTGCAATGAGATGGAGCTGCATCCCCACTTCCAGCAACCGGAGCTGTTCCGGTTCGTCGTCGACAACGGCATCGTGCCGATCGGTTACTGTCCGATCGGCTCGCCCAATCGCCCCGAGCGCGACCGGACGCCGACCGACACGGTGGACATCGAAGACCCGGTCATTGTCCAGATCGCCCGGCGACTGGGGGTGCAGCCGGGCATCGTCTGCATCAAGTGGGCCGTCCAGCGCGGGCAGGTCCCCATTCCCTTTTCCGTCAAACGGCCGCAATACTTGAGCAGCCTGAGGGCGGTCGTCGGCGAGCCCCTCACCGACGACGACATGCGCGCCATCGCCGCGATCGACAAGAACTGCCGGTTGATCAAAGGGCAGGTGTTTCTCTGGAAGGAAGGGCAGAGCTGGGAAGACCTCTGGGACCCAACTGGTGAGATCACTCCTCCCTGAGCCTCCCACGTAGATGGATAAATCAAACAATGAGCACGACAGCCACCACCATGCCGGGTGTCGTCTTGCCCGGCAACAGCACCGTTCAGTTCAAGGAATACCCGGTCCCCGAGCCAGGCCATGGCCAGGTACTGGTGCGGATGAAAGCGTCGTCGATCTGCGGCAGCGACATCCGCGCCATCTACCGCGAACACCTTGGGAAAGGCCCTGAGGGTTATCAGGGGGTGATCGCCGGCCACGAGCCGTGCGGGCAGATCGTCAAGGTCGGACCGGGCTGCAAGCAGTTCCAGGCGGGCGACCGGGTGGTGATCTACCACATCTCCGGCTGCGGGGTCTGCGACGAGTGCCAGCATGGCTATATGATCAGTTGCCGAAACAGCTTCCGGGCCGCCTACGGCTGGCAGCGCGACGGCGGCCATGCTCCTTACCTGCTGGCCGAGGAAAACACCTGCATTCGCCTGCCCGACAGCCTCTCCTACATCGATGGCGCCTTCTGCGCTTGCGGATTCGGCACGGCGTACGAGGCCTTGCGGCGGATGCGGGTAAGCGGCCACGACCGGCTCTTGATCACCGGGATGGGACCGGTCGGGCTGGCCGCGGCGATGCTCGGCCGGGCCCTCGGGGCCACGACCATCATCGGCACGGACCTGTCGGCAAACCGCCTGGCGCTGGCGAGCAATCTGGGCCTGGTCGATCTCGCGCTCAAGGCCGATGATTCCGCCCTCGAGCAGATCCTGAACAAGACCGGAGGCCACGGCTGCGAGGTGAGCATCGACTGCTCCGGCGCGGCGCCCGCCCGGCTGCTGGCGCTGCAAGGCACGCGCGACTGGGGCCGCTGCGCCTACGTGGGCGAGGGGGGCACGGTCAACTTCGAGGTTTCCAAGTACCTCATCCACAAGCAGATCACCCTCTTCGGCTCGTGGGTCACGTCGCTCAAGCACCTGGAAGAGCTGGTCGAGCGGCTGGACCGCTGGGGCATCCACCCCGACCGGACCTGCACGCATCGTTTGCCGCTGGACAAGGCCGCGGAAGCCTACGAGCTTGCCGCCGGCGGCCAGACCGGGAAGGTTTGCATCGTACTGGAAGATTGAAGCCTCTAGATCGGAGATCCATCATGGTGAAGCGCTTTGCAAGAAGAGTGCCGGCAGCGCCGGTCGGGCTTCTGTTCA
The DNA here is from genome assembly GCA_049966735.1 of Isosphaeraceae bacterium. Classification (GTDB taxonomy): domain Bacteria; phylum Planctomycetota; class Planctomycetia; order Isosphaerales; family Isosphaeraceae; genus Aquisphaera. The sequence continues at coordinate 6,734 of JBMFUH010000079.1, read as the reverse complement.
TCGTGCCTGTTCTGGCTTGTCTGGCGGTCCCTTGCAGCCACGCTGCTCCGCCCGTTGGTGAGCATGAGCTGGCGATCGCGCCGGGACCGTTTCAGCCCACGTCCGAATCACTCAAGAAATACGAATGTCCCGAATGGTTCCGCGACGCGAAGCTGGGGATGTGGGCCCACTGGGGACCGCAGGCCGTGCCGATGTTCGGCGACTGGTACGCCCGGCACATTTACGTGCAAGGCCACCCGCAGTACAAGGACCACCTGGAGCATTACGGCCACCCGACCAAGGTCGGCTACAAGGACCTGATCCCGCTCTGGAAGGCCGAGAAATGGGACCCCGACCGGCTGATGGGCCTCTACAAGAAAGCTGGCGCGCGCTACTTCGTGAGCATGGGCGTGCATCACGACAACTTCGACCTCTGGAACTCGACGCACCACAAGTGGAACGCGTTGAAGATGGGGCCGCATCGCGACGTCGTCGGCGACTGGCGGAAGGCGGCCAAGAAGCTGGGCCTGCGGTTCGGCGTTTCCGAGCACCTGGGCGCCAGCTTCACCTGGTTCCAGGACAGCCATAAGTCGGACAAGACCGGGCCTTTGGCGGGCGTTCCCTACGACGGCGCCGACCCGAAGTACCAGGACCTCTATCACTGGCCGGCCGAGCCCGGCGACACGGGCTGGTACAGCAAGGACCCGCGCTGGCATCGCGAGTGGTTCGCCCGGATCAAGGACCTGGTCGATCAGTATCACCCCGACCTGCTTTACACCGACGGCGGCGCGCCCTTCGGCAACGTGGTGGGCCTGAGCCTGATCGCCCATCACTACAACGCGAGCGCCGCGCGGAACGGCGGCAAGACCGACGTGGTTTACACGTGCAAGGAGAGGTCGGAAGGGCGCTGGGTCGAGGACCTGGAGCGCGGGGTGATGCCGGGCATCCGCCCGTACCCCTGGCAGACGGATACGTCGATCGGCGACTGGTACTACAACCGGACCTGGAAGTACCGCGACGCCGGCTGGGTGATCCACATGCTCGTCGACATCGTGAGCAAGAACGGCAACCTGCTGATCAACGTGGTTCAGCGCCCCGACGGCAGCCTCGACCCCGAGCCCGAGCAGGTTCTGGCCGAGTTGGCGAAGTGGATCGCCATCAACGGCGAGGGGATCTACGAGACCCGCCCCTGGCTGGTCCACGGCGAGGGGCCAGTTCGCGCCAAGGGGGGGCACTTCAAGGAAGATTTCAATTACACGCCCAAGGACGTCCGGTTCACCAGCAAGGGCGAACACACCCTCTACGCCTTCGTGATGGGCTGGCCCAACGAGGAGAAGATCACACTCCGATCCCTGGCGAAGCTCTCCGGCGTGACCGGCAAGATCGACGACGTCACGCTTCTGGGGCACCGAGGCGCGCTTGTGTGGACGCATGGTGAAGAGGGCTTGACGGTCCAGCTTCCCAAGGCCAAGCCCTGCGACTACGCCGTGGCGCTGAAGATCAAGGGCGAGCACCTGCGCGGGTTCAAGCCCGAACTGGCCGCGCCGGCCGCTTCGGTGGTCGTGCCTGACGGCTCGGGGACGCTCCGGCTGGGCGCCGCCGCCGCCGAGCTCTTCGGCAGCCAGATCCAGGTCGAGGAGAAGGATGGCCGGCCCAACATCGGTTTCTAGAGCGGTTTTCGGGTCGATCGCTCACCGTAGGGTCCGCTGTACGGACCGACGGCCAGAGCAATTGGTCCGCACAGCGGACCCTACGATATTCAATGAGTGCGCAAGCCGACTGCAAACCGCTCTAGGACAAGGCCAGCGAGTGGGCCTCGTGGAAGGTAAACTTCAAGGAGCCGGGCAAGTACCGGATCACGGTCTCATCCGCCTCGGTCTCCCGCGATGCTTTGGCAGTCCTCGAGGCAGGATCGGCGACCGCCCTGGTCAAGCCCCCGCACACAAGCTCGTGGGACAGGTTCTCGGAGTATGAGGCGGGAACGATCAAAATTTCCCAACCGGGCCGGCAGACCGTCAAGCTGCGCCCGCGCGACGCCCGGAGCTGGAAGCCCATCAACCTGCGGTGGGTCAAACTCCGCCACGTGGGGTCTTGACTAGCAAAGGAATTCCGCCACGTGGGGTCTTGACTAGCAAAGGAATCCAGCAGATGCGCGCAATTGTCACGGGCGGGGCGGGCTTCATCGGCTCGCATTTGGTTGATCGTCTGCTTGACGAAGGGGCCGAGGTCATCGTCGTCGACAACTTCGATCCCTTCTATCCGCGAGCCCGGAAGGAGCAGAATCTTCGCTCCGCGCTGGCCCGTCCCCGCTGTCGGCTGGTGGAGATGGACATTCGCGACGCTCCAGCAGTGAAGCGGCTGGTTGAGGAAGCCCGGCCGGAGGCAATCGTCCACCTGGCCGCTCGAGCCGGCGTCCGCCCCAGCATCGACAACCCGGCGCTTTACGCCGACGTGAACGTGCTGGCCACCGTGCACTGGCTCGAGGCCGCCGCTCGACTCGAGCCGAGACCTCGCTTCGTTTATGCATCAAGTTCCAGCGTCTATGGCGATCGGCCCGATGCGCCGTTTCGCGAGACCGATCCGGTTGATCTGCCCGTCAGCCCCTACGCGGCGACCAAGAAGGCGTGCGAGCTGCTCGCGTTCACGTTTCACCACCTGTACGGCCTTCCCGTCACCGGGCTGCGATTCTTCACGGCCTATGGACCGCGGAACCGGCCTGACCTGGCGATCGCCAAGTTCACCCGGCTGATCGATCGGGGCGAACGAGTGCCCATGTTCGGCGACGGCACGACCAGGCGCGACTACACATTCGTTGCCGACATCGTCGACGGCGTGGTTCGAGCGATCGAAAGATGCAAGACGCATCATCTTTACAACCTGGGAAACTCCAGCCCGATCGAGCTTCGCGCGCTCATCGAGGCCATCGCCCAGGCGCTGGGCAAGCCGCCCTTGATCGACCGACTGCCCGAGCAGCCCGGAGACGTCCGGCAAACCTATGCCGACATCCAGCGCGCCTCCGTCGAGCTGGGGTACAGTCCGCGAACATCCTTCGAGGAAGGGCTGGCACAGTACGTCTCGTGGTATCGCGCGAACACCGACTGAGTTCGTGGCTTCTTTGCTTTTCCCTGAGATCGCAGCCTGGCGTCAGAGCGGAGAACGGAATTCATTCCGTTCTACCTTTTTCCCCAATCTGACGTTGACTTTCGGAGTCGAGTTGAATCCTGGCGACTCCATTCATGCCCGGGTCATTGCATCGGAGGCCGAGAGAAGCTAGCTTTATAATGCGTCGGGTCGGGCTGTATCGGAATCCGACCTCGGCGAGCGGATCGTCCCGGCGCCCACCGTGTTGTGCCGTCTTTGACCTGTCTCAACGAGGGTGAGAAGGTGTCCATGATGAATGCTGGATCTGGTCTCGCAACGAGCAAAGCCGGGCTTTCCCTCCATTCGGAACTGCGGAGCAAGATCGAGTCCGGCAAGGTCAGGGTGGGCATCATCGGTCTGGGCTACGTCGGTTTGCCGCTGGCGCGTGCCTTCGGCGACCGGGGAATCGCCGTGCTGGGGTTTGATGTCGATCCTGAGAAGGTCGCCAGGCTCGAGCGTGGGGAAAGCTATATTGGACACATCCCCGATTCCGCGATCCGCCAGATGCGGGAGCATCGCTTCGAGGCCACGACCTCGTTCAGCCGGCTGGGCGAAGCGGACGCCGTGATCGTCTGTGTACCCACCCCTCTGACCGATGCCCGCGAGCCCGACCTGACCTACATCGTGAAATCGACCGAGGCCATCGCGGCAACCCTGCGCCCCGGGCAGTTGATCGTGCTCGAAAGCACCACTTATCCCGGCACGACGCGACAGATCGTCTTGCCTTTGTTGACGGAGCAGGGGCTGGCGCCGGGGCGCGACTTCTTCCTCGCGTTCAGCCCCGAGCGCGAAGACCCGGGCAACCCGCAGTTCTCCGCGCCCACGATTCCCAAGGTCGTTGGCGGTCTGGAACCAGCCAGCCTGGAACTGGCCGTGGCGCTCTATGGCAAGGTCGTCGTCCGGGTCATTCCGGTCTCCAGTCCGGAAGTGGCCGAGGCCTGCAAGATCCTGGAAAACACCTACCGCGCCATCAACATCGCGCTGGTCAACGAGATGAAAGTGCTCTACGACCGGATGGGCATCAACGTCTGGGAAGTCATCGAAGCGGCCAGAAGCAAACCCTTTGGCTTCCAGGCGTTCTATCCCGGGCCCGGCCTGGGCGGGCACTGCATCCCGATCGATCCGTTTTACCTGACGTGGGTCGCCCGCAAGTACGGCATGGCGACGCGGTTCATCGAGCTGGCGGGTGAAATCAACACCTCCATGCCGGCCTATGTCGTCAGCAGGGTCGCCGATGCGCTCAATGAGCAGAGCAAGCCCGTCAAGGGGAGCACGATCACGCTCCTGGGCATGGCGTACAAAAAGGACGTCGACGATCCCCGCGAATCGCCCGGATTTGAGCTGATGGACTTGCTCTTGGCCAAGGGCGCTTCTGTCTCTTACAACGATCCCCACATTCCCGTACTTCCCAGGATGCGGCATTATCCTCATCTTTGCATGTCGAGCCAGGAACTGACAGCCGACTACGTTCGGTCTCAGGACTGCCTCGTCATCGTCACCGACCACTCCGCCTACGACTGGAACTGGATCGCCGAGCATGCTTCCCTGATCATTGACACGCGCAACGCGATGAAGGGAGTCAACTCCGCTCGCGCGCGGATCGTCCGGGCCTGAAGTTCCTGGCTCTCTCCTTCTGTTTGAAATCCAGCGTTCTGGTGCCTCTCGGCGGATGGCGGATGGCAAATGGCGGATGGCGGATGGCAAAATGCAAAGGGCAAAGGACGGATGGCGGATGGCAAATGGCAAATGGCAAATGGCGGATGGCAAATGGCAAATGGCAAAGGATGTACCTTGCCGGACGGTCATTTTTGCATGCCGCGGTCGCAAGACTTGCCTGATAAACAGGCTGGTGATCTCTTCGCCTTGCTGAACCGAATTCGCGGAAGCAGTTCCCCTTCTCCGCGGGATGGTTTGACGTTTCTCCTGGCGGAGCAAGCCTTTCCCTCCTCATAAGGTCCGGCGACCGGGGCTGCACGGCCGCACCGTCGCCTGGTCGAAACTGTTTGCGGCATTTCGCTTCTTAATCGCGGCACGATTGTTGCCAGTATTGTGGTCCAATCGTCACTTCCCGATCGGTCTTGCCTTTGATCGACCTTCCTTATTATTTGGTGCGACAGTGCCCCCACTGCCCAGGTGGCGTGAGCAACGCGTCATGGATCATGCAATCAATGTGAGCACCGGTGCCGCGGCTCATGAAAGTTCGTTGCTCCTGACTCTCGAGGAGATCAGCCAGCTCATCTCGCATTCGCACAATCCCCATGAAACGCTCGAGAACATCGTCCGGCTGATCCAGGGCCGGTTCGCGACCGATGTTTCGTCGGTTTACCTGGTCGAGCCCGACAGCGGCGAGCTCGTGCTCGCGGCGACCGTCGGCCTGCATCCGTCAAGTGTCGGGCAGGTGAGGATGAAGTTTGACGAGGGTTTGACGGGCCTGGTGGCGCAGCGGATGTGCCCCATCATGGAGCCCGACGCATTCGCGCATCCGCGGTTCAAGTATTTTGCCGAGGCGGGTGAAGACCCTTACCACTCGTTCCTGGGAGTGCCGGTGATCGAGTCGGGGGTCGTGCAGGGGGTGCTTGTGGTCCAGACGATGGAACGGCGCCCGTTCTCGGCCAACGAGATCCGGATGCTGGTGACGGTCGGCTCTCAGCTCGCGCCTCTGGTTGCGGCGGCGCGGCTGCTCGAGCGGGTGGCCGCGGTGGAAGCCGTGAGCGAGCACGTCGCGCCGGCCCGGCCCGCCATGCTTCCTCCGCACTCCTTCAGCGGACTCGGCCTCTCTCCGGGGATCGGGGTGGGCCAGGCTTATCTCATCGACCCCAGCGCGCCCGGCGGTCCCTTGCCCGAATCGATCGGGGCTGATCCGGCCGTCGAGCACCAGCGGTTGCTCCGCGCCATGGAAGCAACCCGCGAGGAGATCTCACGCATCAGCCGCCGGATCTCTCACCTTGTTGGTGAGGACCACGGTGCCATCTTGCAGGCACAGCTCATGATCCTCCAGGACAGCACGGTGGAGCGAGACCTGGCTGGCTGCCTGGCCGCGGGGGCAACGGCCGAGGGGGCCGTGTCGAAGACTCTCGACAAATATGTCGCCACCTTCCAGAAGTTGACCAGCAAGTTCTTCCAGGAGCGCATCTTCGACATCAAGGATGTCTTTCGGCGGGTTCTCTGGCATCTGCGTCCCGGGGAGTTGGCGGAACTCTCGGCGCGAGAGGAGCGAATCATCCTGGTGGCCCATGAGGCTTCGGTCCTCGATCTCTTCTCCGTCGATCTCGACCATCTCGTCGGTGTGATCGTGGAGCACGGCGGACCGCACAGCCACGCCGTGATCATTGCCCGCAGCCTGGGAATTCCCATGATCGGCCAGATTTCCGGATTGCTCGATCTCGTGGAGAACGGAACGCGTCTCCGCGTCGACGGGGGTGCCGGCCGCATTGATATCGATCCTCCCCCGGACGTGTGCGCCGGATTGCAGCCTTCAGCTCACCTGGCCGTCGCCCAAGAGCGCAACGGCCAGGCCCCGGCAACCGTCGCCGACCGACCCGGCTTGCCTCGTGTCGAGGCCAACGTCAACCTCTTGAGCGAGGCCGCGAGCGTGCTGGACAGCGGAGCCAGCG